>JBDLIU010000252.1:0-6566 GCA_039714715.1 Bacteroidota bacterium | reverse complement strand
TGTATGGTCCTGTGTCATTACCAACTATTGCATAACCGGCCCTAATCTTACCCATAGATAGAACTGGTTGATCAATCAATTCCGAGAACAAAAAACTAGCACTAACTGCAGGGTAGAAATATGAATTACTCTCAACCGGCAAAGTAGATGACCAATCATTTCTTCCAGATAAATCAAGGTATAGCATATCTTTATACCCTAGAGATGCTGAAGCAAAAAGTGAGTTAGTTTGCTTTTCACTAAAATAGGAACTCGTACCTGGTGGCTCTACCGAATTGTCAATATGGTAAAAATCATCGATCTCAAAGCCACCAACTGTACCGATCCATGAACTCTTATACTGAGAATATCTGATATTACCCCCCAGGATCGCTGTTAAAGAAATATTCTCGTTAAGCTGTTTTGTATAATTAAAGATACCCTCATAATTATTTTCATATGCATTTCTGGTCGATTCACTATAGTATACTTGCCCAGGATAAACATTACCAGTGCCAATCCTGTTATTAATATTTAGGTTGTAAAAGTCAGTACGGGCAGTTGAAGTAAAAGTGAGTCCCTCAATAATCTCTAAAGAAAAGCCAAAATTGCCATATACCCTGTTTTTAGAATCCAAAGCATAAACATTGTCAAATGTCCAGAAAGGATTATTACTCCATCTTAGATAAAGCCTTCCATCAGAGATATCTCTTAAATTCCAACCTACTTGCCTACCAAGAGCATTTGAATAAGTCAATTCCCTTAATCTATCTGTATCAATATTTCTTTGTGTCCATATTCTCATCCCACCCGGAACAGATGTACCGTCTTCAGTATAGCCGAATTTTGAACGTCTAGAGTTTTGCTTAATATAATTCACCGAAGCAAATACTTTAACTCTATCATGGATCTTGTTCGAACCCTTAAATGATATAATATTCTTCTTTAATTCAGTGCCAAGAACAATTCCTTTCTGAGAAACATTTGTATAAGAAAGTCTGAAAGAAGATTCCTCATCACCCTTAGTAGCAGATACACTATTACTTATAGTTATACCAGTATCGAACAACTTCTTATAGTTGTCTGGTTGTGGTGAATAAGGTCTGGTTTGTAAATAATTATCACTTTCAGGAACAAAAGAATCCCAATGTAAAACTTCGGTGCCATCCATTTTAGGCCCCCAACTTTCATCTCGTCCAGAAACCACAACAGGTGTTTCATCAAATATTATCCAACCGATATTTAACCCAGAAGCTGCAAAATCAAAGGTTTGAAAATCTAAACCACCATCTGAAGGTCTTCCAGCACCGTATTCATTTTGAAATTCCGGGAATATATAGGCATTATCAAATGTTGTGGTTGAGCTAAACTCAACTCCTAAACCTTCTTTACCTTTACCCGACTTTGTAGTTATCAAGATAACTCCATTGGCTCCCCTGCTACCATATAATGTTGTAGCAGCTGCACCTTTTAATACAGACAGACTTTCCACGTCATCAGGATTAATATCCTGGGCACCATTGCCATAATCATAACCAACAGTATTGTTGCTAACATCAAAATTGTTTATTGGAGTGCCGTCAACAATATAGAGAGGTTGGTTAGATTGTTCCAAGGATGATACTCCTCTAATAAGAATGCTTGAAGATCCTCCAACTGTTCCGGATCCAGATTTAATTTGTACTCCAGCGACTCGACCTTGTATAGAGTTTGTAATAGAAGTAGGATCTTTAACCGCCATGTCATCAGCATTCACTTCCTGAACTGCATAACCCAAAGAAGCTTCACTTCTTTCAATTCCTAATGCTGTTACAACTACTTCCTCAAGAGCCTGGGCATCACTTTCTAGAGCCACATTGATCACAGACTGACTCCCTACTTCAATTGTTTGTGTTGCATAGCCAATGAAGGAAAATACTATTGAAGCGCCTTCCGGCACTATAAGCTTATAATTACCATCAAGATCTGTTGCTGTTCCAGTAGTTGTGCCCAGCACAACCACGTTTACACCGGGAATAGGGAGACCGTCTTCTGCCTCAGTAACCGTACCCGTAACTGTCCTGTCTTGTGCTACGGCCAATCCGCCAATCAGCAATAACAAAGACAGAACATAAAACTGTAAAGTTGTTTTCATATATACCTGGGTTAATTTATTATGTTGTAAAGTAAAGTTATATCATAAATAAGTAAAATATTAGCTTATTCAATATTGAAAAAAAATGGTCGCCCTGAATGACAAGACGACCACTTTGTTTTAGTGTTAGATTAGTTTTATTGATCAATCCAAATTTTAGAAGTTAATTTATCTCCACCAGACAATCTGTCTTGTGCTGCCTGGAGATTTTCTCCATTTAATTGGGCTTCTGTAATTGGATAAAAGTACCTCCTTGGCATTTCTGTTATCTCATTAAACAGAAAACCTGTTGCAGGAATAGTCAAACCTGGCTGACCTGTTCTTCTCCATTCAAAGTAAGCCTGAGCACCCTGAGTATATAAAGAGAGCCACCTTTGTAGTCCAATTAACTCATCTGAGGTTCCGGCGTTGTAAACAACATCTGGTTCAGAAAGATAGGTGGTAATATCTGCAGCATCTACACCCCAGAACGCCATATTAGCCGTAATTGCAGCATCATATAAAGCAGCGGCATCTCCTGCAACCCAACCTTTCTCAGCAGCTTCTGCTTTAATGAACATCAGTTCAGAATAACTCATTAAAATACTTGGAAAACTCTGTTCCCTAATAAATGCACCAATTTTTGATAATTTTGGTTTTGTGTTCGGATCCAAAGTTGAAGCGGCATCTTCCAGCCCATATTGTAGTCCTACATAGTCATCAACAGAAGCATTTTCCGTTGTATCAGTGTAGATTGGAAGTCTTGGATCATTCAGATAAAGCATAGTATCTACCAACATTTTAGTTGGGAAGGTCCAGTTTTGCGTTAGAAACTCCGCATAAATTGGATTAGCATAATCATCCGAATTTTGAAAATTTATAAGGGCATTATCATCATTTGATTCAAATATTGGTGATGAAAGTGCATCTGCCAATTCTGATTGAGCTAAGGTAGAATTTGCTTTCATCATTCGAACAGCAAGTCTTGCTCGTAAAGAATTAGCAAACTTCTTCCATTTAGTCATATCTCCATCATACATTAGATCACCACTAATAAATCCAGGTTCAGATTCCTTTATCTGTGCTGCTGCTTCATTTAACTCTTTGATTAAATCTGGGTATATTTCACTTTGTAAATCATATGCAGGAAAGCTATAATCCCTATTATGAGCTTGAGAATAAGGTATATCTCCCCAGGCATCAGTCATTAGACTGTAAGCCCAGGCTTTCATAATCCTGGCAACAGCAATTCGATTATCGTTATCACCATAGCTGTTATAGTCGTCCTTGAATTCTCCTTGATTTAGTTCTATGATACTCACTAAATCAGGAATACCACTTGTATAGAAACTATTCCAGTCTCCGGTTGGAGCCAGATCATACCTGCTCCTGTTTGTTGTTTCTCTTTGAGCCCATTGCTGAGTCCAAAGCATCATTGTTTTATTAAAGCCTAAGCTTGAATTAATAGTAATTAACTTTTGTTGTGCAGATGTGAGCAAATAAGTAGTTGGTATATCAGTTGCTCCATTAGGATTTCTATTCATTTCTGCAAAATCTTCAGTACATGAAACAACATACATTGTGATTAAAAGTCCAACAACTACTGTTCTTATTCTGCTATACATCTTATTTCTAAATATATTTTTCATTTTTTTTCAACTTTAAAATTAGAAATTAGTTGTTAGCTTAAATCCAAAGTTCCTGGCCGCTGGCAACTGCCCATACGACCTTCCCTGTAGGTTTAGTGAAGAATTACCTGCAGACTCCGGGTCTATCATATCAGGTGTATTCCTGTGTAATATCGCTAAATTCCTTCCAACTAATGAAATGGACAAAGTTTTCAATGGCATTCTATCCATTACTGAAGAAGGTAAATTGTAACCAAATGATATCTCACGTAACTTAATATAACTTGCGTCAAAAACAGTATGATCTCCAGCTGTCTTACGTTTTAAGATATTATATGTCCGTGCATCTATATTGGTTGTATTTTCTTTCCAAATAGGTGCTCCCTCAGGATCAGGATTGATATTAACCACACCATCAAGTACTATTCCTTCTTCTCTAATATTATTCTCAGTAGTCTCTGCTACGTTACCAGCATACAAAGCATCCTGATAATCCCTGGCAAATATTACCCCTCCTTTTTGCATATCAAATAAAAGACTAAATGTTATATGCTTGTAAGAAAAACTGTTGCTTATACCCAGGTTAAAATCAGGCAGCACACTCCCAATTTTCTGAACATCATCAGTTACCTTATAAGTTCCTGCATTAGTTCCATCAGCTATAATGATATTTCTTCCATCTTCATTCCTTGCAATTTTAGTAGCATAAATGGTGCTAGCCTCTTCCCCTACCCTGGATTCAAGATAAACAGCACTTGTTCCGGAAGTATAAAAGTTAGCAATAAAATAAGAATCAACACCTGGCAATAACTCAAGAACTTTATTATTATTCCTGGCATAATTAACAGAAATATTCCAGTTAAGCCCATCATCACTTCGAAGAATATCTCCTAATAGTTGCAGTTCAACACCTTTGTTTTCGACTTTCCCGGCATTCACCCACTTGTTAGCAAAACCCGTAGTCCTGGATACATTTATATTAAAAATCTGATCTATTGTCTGCTGACTATATAGCGTAAGATTTATTCCCAACCTGTTTTCAAACAGGTTCAGATCCAAACCTACCTCCTTTGAGGTTGTTATTTCAGGCCTAAGGTTGGCATTATTAAGTGTTACTGGATTACTAAAATTAGGAAAAGATCCTACAGGTGTTCCTGCTGAAAAAATTTGATCCAAAGCATATGGGCTTGCACTATTACCCGCTTTTGCCCAGCCTAATCTAATTTTTCCAAATGAAAGCAAATCAACATCAACTAATTCGCTGAACACCAAACTTCCACCTACTGACGGATAAAAGTATGAATTGTTATCTGCCGGTAAGGTAGATGACCAATCATTTCGACCGGTCACATCAAAATATACAAAATCTTTATATCCTATTGAGGCAGTTGCAAAAACTGACTGAACCTCCTTCTCAGACCATGTGTCTCTTATACTTGGTCTGTCAATAGAGTTCTCAATTGAATAGTAACCAGCCACAGCAAGACCACCACTTGTTTGCTGTGTGTTTCGTTGCCTTTTTTGATTATACATACTTGTACCTAAACTGGCTACAAGAGAAATATCTTCACCAAATCTCTTATCATAAGTTAAAATCAAATCAGCATTAGTTTCCTTAAATTCAATTTGGTCCTGCAAGTAGTAGGGTGTATATCTTGTCCCTACAGCTCTTCTATCCTGCCTTCGATCAGCATACCAATCTTGTCCAAATCTACCATTTAATGATAGGGATTCCGCAATCTTATAGCTGAATCCGGCATTGTAAAACACTCTATTTCTTTCATCAGTTGAATAATCTTCATTTACCAACCAATATGGGTTATTCGCCTGAACAACGGTATTGCCAAAACCTCCTGTTCTCCAGGTTCTTTGTGAGCCATCAGGGTATTTATAGTCTTTCAGCCTTTCCAAATCAAGCTGTCTCTGAGTCCAGATAACCATATTGTAAGGAATTACACCGGATGATCCTCCAGCACTTGGTCTTCCATATCCCTGCGTATTAATATAGTTCATGCTTAAGTTTGCTGAAAACTTATCATTAAGTTTCCTGTCTAAACTAATGTTAAATGTATTTCTGGCTAGTTTACTATTAGGCACCGTTCCCCTCTCATCCATACGGGTATAAGCTATCCTATAGCTGTTCTTACCATCATTTCCATTTATCGCAATATGGTTATCAAACTTGGTTCCAATTTCAAAAAAGTCTCTGTAATTATCGGGGTGCGCAATCCAGGGTCTAATTTCACCTATATTGTTTTCACCTCCCCATTGCTTCACCATTTGACCTTCAAGCGCGGGACCCCAGCTTTCATCCATATTCAAATCCGCTTCCGGTCCATCAGGGCCAATCAGAAAGTCGCTTCTACCACCACCATATTCATTTTGAAGATCAGGAAAAACATAGGCTTGTGATAACATTAATCCGGTAGAAAATGTTACGCCAAAACCTTCTTTAGCTGTACCCTTTTTTGTCGTAATTAAAATTACGCCATTTGCCCCCCTGCTACCATATAGCGCTGTTGCATTAGGTCCTTTAAGGACAGTAATAGATTCAACATCATCCGGGTTAATATCTTGTGCTGCATTACCATAATCCCGGCTACTAGTTAAAGCAGCATTTCTATCACCATTACCATAAGCCATATTGCTGCCGGCATAATTACTGTTATCAATTGGCATACCATCTACAATAAACAATGGTTGGTTCTCAGAATTTAATGTATTAACTCCCCTAATTGTAATCCTGGATGAGCCTCCCATATTCTGTCCACCCATTACCTGTACACCAGCAACCTTACCTGTTAAGGAATTAACAATGTTGCTTTCTTTTGCTCTAGCTATATCTT
>JBDLIU010000251.1:0-6595 GCA_039714715.1 Bacteroidota bacterium | reverse complement strand
TAAACGCCCTTCCGTAAAGTTTATTGATAAAGAAAATATACGGGCTGAAAGCCCGGTTTAATTATGCCAGTGGCATCGCCATTGGGTAATAAAAGTATTTCATTAACGCCCTGAAAGGGCAGCTTAATTCAACTAGTCCATAAATAGTTTTCGTCATAATCAACACCATATTCTTTCAGGAATTTCAGGTATTCCTCTTTGAAACTACTTTTCTTATGGTGTTGTTCCTGGTTTTCAATATAGGCTTTTGTTTTATCATGAAGGGATGGACTTACAGAAAATCCACCATAACCACCTTGCCATTTAAAATCTTTGTAGTAGGCGTCTAGTGTTTTTATCCAACGACTGCTATGTCTTTTAATCTCCTCGACAAGCTTTGCTAAGGCAATATTCTTTGACATCACACATAAAATATGAACATGATCTTCAACACCATTTATTATTATAGGGATGGAATCATTATCTTTTATAATTGCGCCCATGTAGGCATATAGATCTTTTCTGTCTTCTTTACGAACCTTAAAAGTATTGTTCTTTGTATGAAAAACAATGTGAACAAATAATTTTGATAATGATTGTGCCATATTAATTAATCTGCCCTTTCAGGGCGCATGCTTTTGTGTTTAAGATTTTGCACAAGGCTTTACCTTGAGATGAAATAAAATGGGCCTTCAGCCCGTTTGCGCCCGCCTGCCTCGGGCACGGCAGACAAGCCCGTTTAGCAAAGCTAAGAAATTATCTATAAGCCTTATTTAATTGTTCTTAAGTAAGCCTAATCAACTCACTAAAAAGCCTCGTCAACGATGGCTCCGCCTTATTCGCTGCAGCAATAATCCTTGCTACATCTACCTTCTCGATGGCACCGGGATACCCAAGATCAGTGATCACAGAGGTGGCAAAAACAGGTAAATCCATATGCCGGGCTACGATTACCTCAGGAATGGTGCTCATGCCGATAGCATCGGCTCCAATTATTCTCAGGTATTTATATTCTGCGGGTGACTCCAGGTTAGGGCCACTCACCGCTGCATACACGCCCTGGTGAACATTGGCGTCAAGTCTATCTCCAATTTCTACTCCTAATTTTAGAAGTTGGTGGCTGTAAGGTTCACTCATGTCAGGGAAACGGGGCCCGAGCTCATCCAGGTTTGGGCCGGTAAGCGGATTTTCAGGAAACAGGTTGATATGATCATTAATAATCATCAGATCACTGATTTGATAGCCTTCGTTAAGTCCACCGGCCGCGTTGGAAACCAGTAAATGCTTAATACCTAATAGCTTCATTACCCGAACAGGAAATGTAACCTGCTGCATGGAGTATCCTTCATAATAATGAAATCGGCCCTGCATCACTACAACTGATTTACCTTCCAGGGTACCAAAAATCAGTCGGCCATGGTGGCTCTCAACAGTAGAAACAGGGAAGTTAGGAATATCATCATAAGGTATTTCGCAATTGATATTAACTTTCTCAACAAGTCCTCCCAGACCTGTTCCTAGAATTACTCCAATCTCTGGAGAGAAAGGACATTTTTCTTTAAGGAATTCGTATGTTTCTCTGATTTTGTCCATAATAAAAAGCCAAAACAGGACTGTTAGTATATCCTGCGTAAAAAAATGCTAATATCGTGAGGCGCTACCACATTTCCACTAAAAGAGGGGAACAATAAATTTCTTAGTTACATATATCACTTCGCTCTAAAGTGCATATCTATTTTAATTCCATTATCTCCTTTTAATTTTCTTTGAGACAATCTCTCTAAAATCACCTATTTGTATTTTCTATGACTAGAAATAGGAGGGGGATTCTCTTTTTTGAAGAATGTTTAATACGTTCATATACTAGTCTACTTTGATTTTCTTAAACTAGAGGGTACGGAGTACCCGCAATATTTATAGTATAATAACAATTATTTACCGCAAGGTGCAGAGCACAGTGATATCAATCCCAGACATCCACATCCTCAAAGAAGGTGAAAACATATTCATCTTTATATTCAATTTCAAACTCCTTAAGTAATTCCATGTATTCTTCCTTAAAGGTTGTTTTTTTATGGTGTTCCTCCTGATTCAACACATACTTGGCAACAACATCGATTTGTAGATGTGAATGGGTGAAGGCACCATAACCGGTCTGCCAATTAAATTTGAATCTTGTCAACTTATTCTTTTGAATCCAATGATTACTCGATGTTTTGATCTGTTCAACAATATTGGGAATGGTTTGGTTTACATTATACCCAATAAATATATGAATATGGTCAGGCATTGATCCAATGGTAATGAGCTTATGTCCATTGTTCTGAACAATTCCTGTAATGTATTTTTCTAATTCATCCTTCCATGATTTTTTGATCAATGCATCCCTGTTTTTTACAGCAAAGACAAGATGAAAGTAAGCTTGAATATAGGTGTCTGCCATTTTGAATATTGTAATAAAACATTGGGTTATAAAGATACCTAATTGAAAATATTAATCTTACGGTGCGCTGCACCTATTTTTCTAATTATAATGCTTAGCTATAAATATCATCGGTGCTCTGCACCTTGATAGAATCTGAAAGCAATAAATGTCCCGTTACACAAAACAAGTGCTGGCATCCCCGCCATCTACAGGGGCTTAAATGCAGCGCTGACTTTTTTTCTTCTTTATTAATTTTATCCTCAACAAATCCTGGGCAACTGCTCGCCAACCGCCATATTAACAACACGTTTACCACCAATGGCACTTTGTAGTACTACTTTTCCAGGATGTTCTTCTACTACTTCACCAATTATAGCTGCATTTTGGCCATATTCTAATGTCTTAAGCCTGTTAAGATATTGATCTGCAACCTCTGCTTTAACAAATGCTGCAAAAACCCCTTCATTGGCAACGTAAAGTGGATCTAATCCAAGCATTTCACAAACATTATCTACACGAGAATCAACAGGAATTTCTGTCTGTTGAATTTCAATTCCCTTACCGATATCACGTGATATTTCATTCAGTGTTGCTGCGAGTCCACCTCGAGTCGGGTCTCTAACCAAGTGAATATCATCACCAAATTCTTCAATTAAACTAATAATAGTATGGTTCAGGTTGGCTGTATCACTTTCAATCTCATTATCGAATGTCATGCCATGTCTTTTGGCCATTATGGCCATTCCATGGGTAGCAATATCACCATTTACAATGATTTTGTCATCAACCTCGATATTGGATGCAGCAATATTGGCCCTGGGGTGCATTTCTCCAATACCTGTAGTATTAATAAACACTTTATCACCTTTTCCTCGCTCAACCACTTTGGTGTCACCCGTGGCTACAATAACCCCGGCTTTTTCGCAGGCCAGCTTAATACCAAGTAACACCTCCCAAAGCTCCTCCATAGGCAGACCTTCTTCAAGGATCAGCCCTAATGAAATATATTTAGGAACAGCACCACACATGGCCACATCATTCACAGTACCATTCACAGCCAGCTCACCAATATTACCCCCGGGGAAGAAGATAGGGGAGATAACAAAGCTATCCGTAGAAAAGGCCATCTGGCCATTCCCTTCAAGTATTGCTCCATCATGTCTGGTGTCAAGGGTGGTGTTATGTAACAACTCAAAAATAGTCTGGTCGAGCAGTTTGTTGGTAAGAAGTCCACCACTGCCGTGTCCAAGGGTAACTACATCATAATCCAGCTCCGGCATCGGGCACTGTAAAGTCATGCTTAATTTCTCACTCATATTGAAAAATATCTAAAGTCTTTTATCTATTGTCTCAAATCTAGCGTCTATAATCTATTGTCTATTGTCTCAAATCTAATATCTTATGTTCAATATCAAACACCCTAAGTGAACTGAGCGCAGTCGAAGTTCATACTCCACTATAATGAAAATATGCCGCACAAGCCCCTTCTGAAGATACCATAGGTGCACCCAATGGATTCTCGGGGGTGCATTCCACTCCAAAAGCAGGACATTCATTCGGCTTTTTAATGCCTTTCAGAATCTCTCCGGCAATACATTTTTTATTCTCTTCTGCTGCTTCAAAATCTGTCTTAAACTTGATGTTCGCATCATAATGGCTGTAACTTTCATTAAGCTCATAACCACTCAAAGGTATTTCTCCTATGCCGCGCCATACCCGGTTATTGATCTCGAACACATCAAAGATCACCTTTCTTGCCTGTGGATTTCCTTCTTCCCGCGCTACACGTCCATATTGATTCTCTACCTGGCACAATCCCTGTTCAAGCTGTTCAACAACTCTAAGTATTCCCTGAAGAAGGTCAATGGGTTCAAACCCGGTTACCACAATGGGCACTTTATACTTCTCGGCAATGGGAATATACTCATCAAACCCCATGATGGTCATTACATGTCCGGCCGCTAAAAATCCCTGGATTCTGCTATCCGGATCATTTAGTACAGCTTCCATGGCAGGTGGTACCAAAACATGAGAAACAAGGATTGAATAATTAGTGATACCCGATAGTTTAGCCTGGTACACAGAAAGTGCATTGGCAGGCGCAGTAGTTTCAAACCCCACAGCAAAGAACACCACCTCCTTATCAGGATTTTCTTTGGCTATTTGCAAGGCTTCCAGCGGTGAGTATAATATTTGCACATTGGCACCTTCTGCTTTTGCCTTTAATAAACTCTTCTCGGAGCCTGGTACCCGCAGCATATCCCCATAGGAACAAAGAATAACATCAGGTTGCTGTGACAGATAAACAGCTTTATCAATCAGATGCAGCGGTGTAACACAAACCGGGCAACCCGGGCCATGCACCATGGTTATTTCTTTAGGAAGCAACTCCAGAATTCCATTTTTAACAAGTCCATGAGTCTGACCGCCACAGATCTCCATAATATGCCATGGTTGAGTGACTGTTTTTTCAATTTTATTAAGCAGGGTTTTAACCTGCTCTGGATTGCGAAATTCAGATAAGTATTTCATCTGTTGTTGTTTTTGTGCGTTGTAAACCAGGCCAGCTGTCCGAATGAAATGTTCTCATCATTGGGTGAGAGTTCTTTATGAAACTTCAATTCATATTCATCTTTCAGGTACGTAATAATCAGATCAACCAGCAATCCATTTTGAAATACCCCACCACTAAATGCCAATATCTTGCTATTATGATTTTCAGCCTGCTGCCTGATCAAATGTACTAAACTTAGATGAAATTTAGCAGCAATATGGTCATCAGAAATCCTATTCTTTTTATCATAAATAATCCCTGATATACAATTGGAAATCGATCCGTTATCTACGGGATAATGCTCAAGACTGGTAAAGCCATTCTGGTTGATATAATCCCGGGCAGCAGCTTCCAATTGCATGGCGGCTTCACCTTCGAAAGATGTTTTGTCAATATTCAGTACAAGAGAGGCAACGGCATCAAAAAATCTCCCCATACTTGATGTTTGCAAGATTGCATTTGGAAGGAGATTTTGATAGGTTGACCATTCTGTCTCATTAAATTTATTCTTAAGAAATTCAGTATTGGAATTTATTGAAGCACATAAAGCCAGGGCTGAGATTCTTGGTTCACGAGGCATTTTATTCCCCAGGATAAATGGGAAATAGGGCAGATGTGCAACACGTTCCATCCTTTTCCCTTCATAGATAAAAAATTCGCCACCCCAAATCTGACCATCATGACCATAGCCCGTGCCATCCCAGATTACTCCCAGGATCTGTTCTTTGCTATCCAGCAAACCATGCTCTGCCAGGATTGCATAAAAATGGGCTTCATGATGTTGTAACTGTTTAAATGGGATAGCCAGTTTCTCCGCAATTGTGGTTCCATAGTGAGTTGTGAAATAATCAGGATGAAGATCACCGATTACTGCACTGACCTGAGGGTTAAAAATTGAAAAGAAATGTTCTATCGTTTTTTCGTAATGCTTTTGAGTCAGGTAGCTGTCCATATCGCCAAGGTACTGACTGATATAGACCAGTTTTTTGTTTGTCAGGGTAAAGCTGCTTTTCATTTGTGCTCCTACAGCCAGTATTGAATCGCCAGGAACAGGCATCTTAGGTTGAAGATAAGTAGGAGCCAATCCTCGAGACCTTCGAAGTATTATTTTATGATGATGTTCCTTGCTGAAACTTATAACTGAATCATCTTGTGGTATTACGATATCACGATCATTACTAACAATAACATCAGCAATGCTTCTTAACGCTTTACCTGCCTCATTGTTTTCATAAATTATAGGCGATCCGCTGATATTTCCACTGGTAGCAATCACCGGCTTCTGATATTCTCGAAGAATAAGTTGAAATAGGGGAGCGTAAGGGATCATACATCCCACACGGTTTAATCCGGGAGCAATGGATTCAATATCAATGCTTAGGTCCTTCGTATTAGGCTCAAGCAGGATAATGGGAGATACCTCATTCGACAACCACTTTGCTGTGATGTATCCTTCACTTGATCAGATCAAAAAGGAATACAAGGTAAGTGAAGAGGCAGCAAAGTGGTTGTCGAATGAGGTATCTCCCATTATCCTGCTTGAGCCTAAAACGAAAGACCTAAGCATTGATATTAAATCCATTGCTCCCGGATTAAACCGTGTGGGATGTATGATCCCTTACGCTCCCCTATTTCAA
>JBDLIU010000250.1:0-6613 GCA_039714715.1 Bacteroidota bacterium | reverse complement strand
GCCATCAACAGCTGCAGGATCAGTAGTGTATGTAATGCCATCACCTGGATCAAATACATATACCCTGTTACTTCTTACTCTTAATGTAAGTGGATGCGCATTAGTTGGCACATTCATGTTAACTGAATCTTCTTCAAATCCGTCAAACAATTTCTTATAGAATAATGATCCGGAGGTAGCCTGTGCATTAGCATCCATTGAAGTAAAAATCAATGTTTTGGCTAACTGAGATTGTACAGAAACTGTAGTTGAACCAACCTGAGTAGCACTACCAACAGTTGCCGTTAAGGTTACTGTTACATCACCAGGAGCAGTAAATATGGCTACAGGTGAAGCTGCAGTTGCATCATCAACAGTTGCATTGGCACCAAAATCCCAGGCATAAGTTACCGTCTCCGAATCAGGATTGTATACAGTTGCCGAGAAAGTAATCGCTGTACCTGCTTCAACAGTGGCAGGATTATAAGAAATTACAGCTGCCGGATCTCCGACAACAACATCTTTAGATGCAGTTAACTCAGGATAATTGTCAACCATAAGGGTTACAGTATAAGTTCCAGCTGCTGTAAAAGTGTGTGTAGGATTTTCTTCCGCAGAAGTTCCGCCATCACCAAAATCCCAGGCATACTCTGAGCCTCCACCTTGTGTAGCATTGGTAAATGTTACAGCATCGCCAGCTTCAGGGTTTGTGGGTGAGAAAGAAAAAGCTACTGTATAGCTTGGAATAACCGGCTCTTTCTCTGTACACGATGTGAAAATCACAAACACTAAAGCAAGGGCCATAATTCCCGCTTTAGTCATTTGTATGTAAGTACGTTTCATAGAATGATAGTTTAAGTGATACATATATTAAAAAACGCCAAATGTTCTTATTGCTTCGTTCATTTTATTTGTTCCATTGATTACCCTAAAAGAAAGAGCTATATCATATTCTACATTAATAGAATAATTAGTCTCAACCAATGCTTCAATTCCAATTTGCCCTAAACCAGCCCTAATAGCCACTTTACCCTCATCGGTTAAAAGACCACTTTCAGCATAATGACTATCAAACACTTCCTGTGTCATGATAGCATTATCAATCATCAGATTATTTAGGTATTCTTTCTTTAATGATATAGTATAGAACCCATAAACATCATCTTCATAAGTTTCGGGGGCTGTTGCCAGAAACTCTGTAAGAGTAATCTCTGTTGATTTAACAGTTACTTTGTCATATGCCGGATCGATCACATAGTTAGCCGATGTAATATAAGCTGCTGAATCCGGTTTCCAATTAGCAAGATTAAAAGGATGCTCCTGGTATTCAGTCCAACCCTGGAATACTCCTCCAAGCTCGTCATCATAAGGAATGTTGTCAACCATAACTATATACTTCCCTGTTTGAGCAACAGAATCCCATAGTCCTGTATAGGTAAATTTATTATCAAGTGACCAATATTGCACTCTGATATCCCTATCCAATCCGGCTGGTAACTTTGGAGCCAGTGTTTCCATATAAACGTTGGCTACAATTGTGCCATCCGAAGTACCCAGATCATCAAGTATATTATTATCTTCACAGGAAACTAATGATCCTATGATCACGATTACTATTAATATTTTGATTATATTATTCATAATTCTTTAGCTTATAGTTCATCTAAATTCCCTGTCCACCAAAGTGGCACTTTCAACCAATCAGGATTTTGATAAGCTCCAAGTCTTTCAAGTTCTGGCTTGTTATAAATTTCCTCCGTTTGATTATCATAAGGCAATCTCTGTATCCACTCAGAATTATCTCCAGGTGTCCAGTAACTTGAAAGGTTAGCTGGTCTTTGTATCCCCGGATAAACATTTGTAGCATAATGATGTCTTCTCATATCAACCCATGCTTCTGCCTGTAAATAGAGTGCCAGCCATTTTTGGGTCATAATATCTGACAATTCCAGGCTGGCTGCATCGGCTGGAACCATTGTGCCTGCCAGAAATGTTGCAATGTCTGCAGGATCTACACCAACCCTTTCCATATGTATTGTTATCCCATTAACAAACGCTGTATATGCTGTAGAAGGGTCATTATTCTGGAATGCTGCCTCAGCCTTGATAAACATTAACTCCTCTTCGGTCATATAAGGTTGGGCTGAATCATCACTGGTGTAATATGTATTATACAGATCAGGATATTCATCATCTTGCCTGGTAGATTCTTTCCCTTCAGATGGTATAACCGTTAAATATTGAACCAGCGTATCAAGTCCTACAACTACTGAATCTCCTATCATCATTAAAGGCATTCTTGGATCATTCACAGTCATTGTTATAGGATCGTAACCCATTACTTCTTCAACCATGAATGGAGTTGGAGCACTTACATTTAATATATTGGTAATATAATCCCATTCAGGCCGTGCACGCGAAGGCCCCCACTGATTCATTTCCCAATCTGAAGAAGATATAATATATTGAAATTCAGGATCTTCCCATGTTGCCAGAGCGGCATCTACTTCAGCAATGATTGAATTATAATCCTGGTTAATATTGGGTGTCAAATGCAATAGCAGACGAGCCTTAAGCCCATGTGCAAATCCCAGCCAGGCATTCATGTCCCCACCATACATACTGTCTTCATTATTCCCCATGAGTCTATCTGTTTCATCAGATGCTTCAAGAAGTGCAATAGCTTCATCAATTTCTTCGAGTATACCGTTGTAGATCACTTCCTGATTATCATATGGTGGAGAAGGATTCCCTTTTAAAGCTTCCAAATAAGGCATTTGCCCAAACAGGTCTGTTGCTGTTTGAGTGGATAAAACCATCATAACATGACCAACACCCTCATAGTTTCTGGAACCTTCAGCTCTAGCTGTTTCAATCAGATTTTTAGCATTACTGGCCACATCGTGAAAATGCCTCCTAAAAAGACCTACCCGTGTAACTTGTGTATAATCCCAACGGTCTTTAACAGCATACCATCCTGAAAGTGTAGCCACATGTTGTGCAAAATAAGCTGTTGTCTCACCTTGCTCATAGCAATTGATCGCCATTAATCCTTGTATTGGCGTTAGCAATAGGTTAGGCGTAGCTGAACTTGGCTGATCTGCATCTTCATTTACGTCTAAAAAATTCTCACAACTAGTACTTGCCAGAAAAAATATGGCTAATAAAGCCGATTTAGTGATATATGAATTAAACTTTTTCATTTTTCAAACCTTTAGAAAGTAGCTTTTAGTCCAAATGTAATACCCTGTGTAGTGGGTACGTTAAAATAATCTAATCCAACAGTACCGGCACCTCCTACTGCCGATCCGTCATAGTCGTTTTCAGGATCTCCTCCTGAATACTTACTTAACATAAACAGGTTTCTTCCTGTAAGAGTTGCTTGCAGGTTTTTGATACCTATACGCTCACCAATGCTTGTCATGTCATAAGTTAATGCTATATATCGTAGCTTTAACCATGAGCCATCTTCTACGAAATTCTCTCCAACAGCCCTATAGTTAAAACGGAAATAGTCATAACCCAACACTACCTCCTTGTTATTTTCTTCAAATGCCACTGTACCATCTTCTACGTTAGGAACTTCAACAACACCATTGAATGTATAAGTTTTGTTACGTTCTTCATCTAACATAATTGGTAATCCTCTTGACATCATGATTGACCTTGTAGCATTAATTACATCACCACCCTTTCTAATATCGAATAGGAAAGACAGGCTGAATTTTCTATAATTCAATGTATTGGTTATACCTAACATCCAATCTGGTTCTCTATTGCCTAAATAGACTTTCTCTTGCGATACTTTTATAGTACCATCAGAATTAAGAACATAATTGCCGTCAGCATCTTTTACATAGGTGCCCCATCTTGGATACCCATACTGATTTAGCACGATATCGCCATTATCATTTCTCAGGTATGAAGTGCCTTCAATGGCAAATAAAGGTTGATCTATCAAAGCAATTGGTCTTGCTTCGTTAATAATCTGACCCCTTGTTACCGGTAACCTTGATATATAGTATGGAAGACTGGTTAATTTAGATCTGTTACGAGAAAAGTTCGCCAATAAATTCCAGGTGAAATCACCCTTATCCATCACTTTTGAATCAATCACTATTTCTATACCCTGGTTTACCATGTCACCTGTATTGAAATATTGAATTACCCAACCTGATGCAGTAGAAATACGGTTGCTGATAATCATATCAATTGATTTCTGATGATAATAGGCAGCATCAAAATTGATTTTCCCTTCATAAAGAGCAAGGTTCACCCCAATCTCAGTGGCCTGAACTGCTTCTGGCTTGATGTACGGATTACCAGCATAATAATCATGCTTATAACCAACGCCCAGACCGGGATATTGTTCAAGTACAACACCTAGCACTTCAGCAGGAGCTCCTTTCCCTGAGTCAGCCCAGCTGCCTCTAATTTTTCCAAATGATAAAAATGAACTAGTTCTGTTGCCCATTAATTCTGTAAAGGTAAATCCTAATGAAACGGATGGATAAAAGAATGAGTTTCTGTCCGGGTGTAACGTTGAGGTCCAGTCATTTCTTGCTGTTATTCCAATAGAAGCATATCCTTTATAATTCAAACGAAAATCTCCAAAGACTCCTAAAGATCTAATTCTTGTGTTTTGCTGTATTGGTCTTTCCTCATTTTTCACATTATTAATGCTAATTAAACTTGGAATTAAAAAGTCTGTTCCCTGATAGGTAATTACCCTTGCCTTGGCCATATCTACATTATAACCTACCATAGCATAGATATCCCAATCTTCATTTACAATTTTTGAAAAACTAGCTATAAGTGTAGAAGTGATACGTTGTTTCGCCTTTTCAGATTCATATATTCGACCATCTGAATAAGTGCCCGCACTTTCGGGTACTGTTACACTACGATAGTATTGGTTAGACATATCCATTCCTATCCTGTAGGTAATCTTAAATGACTCTATTACATCCCAGTCAAAAAATACCTGGCTGAGGTTTCTGTTTACATCATAGAATGGCATATTATTGTTTACATACCAATATGGATTTTCAGGGTTCTGATCAGGGTCTTTATCGGGGAATAACCATCTTTTAGAACCATCAGGATTCAAATATTCTTTCATATTATCGTCTGTTGGCCAAAGAAAAGTATTATACATACTTCCGGACCGACCTCTAGTGTTCTGAGACATACTACTATTTACTGAACCCGTAACACTCAGATTATCCCGAATTTTAGTAGAACCTTTAATAAGAAAATTAAAACGGTTATATTTTTCTCCAGGTACAATTCCTGTTTGATTGTTATTTGATAGAGATAAATAATAGTTTGTTTTATCTGTGCCCCCTGATATTCCTAAATCATACTTTTGCTGTACACCTGTCTGGAAAAACTCACCGATGTTATCGTATTTAACCTCTCCTGCTGTGTAGGCAGGCCCCCACATTAAAGACGTTTCATTATCTCTTACACCTCTAATACCTCTACTATATGTGGTTTGTTGCTCATGAGTTTTAAACATGCGGTCAACCGCAAGTGTTGTACTAAAGTTTACGGAAGCTTTACCTGCTTTTGCCGATTTGGTGGTAATAATAATTGCTCCATTACCAGCATCCATACCATAAAGTGCCGCTGCAGCGGGTCCTTTCAATACAGTCATTGACTCTATATCATCAGGGTTGATATCCATTCCTCGGTTACCACTACCTTGGAAAGTAGAGTTATCCATAATCACCCCATCGATAACGAATAATGGTTCATTACTCCTTCCTTCTGATATAGAAGCTCCTCCGCGAATAATAATGGAAGATGAAGAACCGGGAGAGCCACTTGAAGAAGTGATTTGAACACCGGCAACTTTACCCTGCAAACTGTTTACAACATTTTGCTGTTGTGATTCTGCTATGTCAGAAGATTTAATATCCTGGGCTGCGTAGTTAAGATCGCGTTTATTTTGCTTAATGTTCATTGCGGTTACAATCACCTCACTAAGCTCCATAAGATCCTCTTCCAATTCTACATTTACCTCCGTTTGGCTACCAATGGTTACTTCATAGTCTTTGTATCCAATGTAGGAGAATACCAGGACCTTGTTAGCAGGAGATTCAACTGATAAGGTATAATTACCATCAAAGTCGGTTACAGTACCATTATTGGTACCTTTCTCAATCACATATACTCCAGGCAAGGACATTTTCGCTTGTTTGTCCAGTACCTGGCCGGTGATTGTGACTGTTTGTGCCGAGGTTTGCCAACTTAGAAGAAACAAACTGGCGAATAAGAATAAAACTTTTTGCACAACTGTTTTGTTTAGATTAGATTCTTATCGTAAATATCGCAAACGTTTGCAATATTTTGCAAGTTTTTATCTTTTTTTAAATTTTTTATTGTATTTATTTGTGTTATAATTATATTATATTAATAATATATGAAATTTTATTCTGCAATTTGCGTTTATTGGATATCAAACACGCAAGCATTTGGCCTTATACTATTCTTTAATTAAGCTAATTAAGTAAAGCTCCCCATTGGGTGTATTAAATGCCACCTTACTTTGGTCTTCACTTATATCAGGATACAAGGCAATTGCCTGAGTTCCTTCTGTGAGTTTCTGTCTCTTAGACTTTTGAATCGA
>JBDLIU010000249.1:0-6656 GCA_039714715.1 Bacteroidota bacterium | reverse complement strand
CATCTGTGCTGCCATGAAAGAGGCCAGCGAAGGCGAACTGAAAGGTGTTCTTGGTTACACTGAAGAGGCTGTTGTTTCCAACGACTTCCTGGGTGAATCATGCACATCATTCTTCGACGCAGGAGCCGGTATCGGTCTGAACGACAACTTCGTAAAGGTTGTTAGCTGGTACGACAACGAAATGGGTTACTCCATCAAAGTTGTTGAACTGATGCTTCACATGAACGCTGTGGACAACGCATAAGACTAAAATCTTTTCTTATAGATTCAGGGGAGCTCCAACGGGGCTCCCTTTTTTTTGCACATCTTTAGGGACCTTCTCAATTGGGGAAAGTTAATGTATACTTCTGATTAGCTAGCTGTTAGGCCTCATATAAATTAATAAAAAAAAACGAAATCAGCTTTGGCGGTGAGAAATCAGGGTAATTCTTTAAAACACATGAGAAAATTATAAAGAAATTCCAATTTTTCGAAGTTCTCTCCCTCTAAGAAAGGAGGCACGTTTTCAAGACCTTTAATGTTTAATACTTGCTTCTCAGAATCCAGGAATTCCAATTTGCATTTGTATAAAACATGTGCTTCATCTGTGTTATCTCTTAATTCAAGGGTGTCATTCCACAACTCATAACTGTATCTAATAAAAATACTGTTATAATTTTCAGGATCTGTCCCTCTGTCAATCAGACAAATCCATTCACGAAATTCGAGATAATCTTCTCCATTACTCTGATTAACCCAAACACCAATCAGGTCTTCTCTAACGATTGGAATAATATCTTCCTCTTCACAACTTGATACAATTACAAGCAAAAAGAGAATCGGTGCTATATTCTTCATAAATAGATATTTTAACTATAAAGAGGCTATTCAGGATCTACTCTTCGAAACTCAGTCCCAGGGTAAAAAGGGGCTGTCTGGCTCAGATCATCAATACTCAGATATTGATAATCCTCATCTAAGAATTGAACCTTACAAGCAATATTACCGACATCAATGTGACCTACAGGCCGGTAGTTTAAAGTAATACTATCCCCCTCTATTTTGTAGGTATGCGAATAGTAAAATTCATTTGGTTCGAGGGCGTATCGCCTGAGGATACAAAACCAAATTTCAAGTGTATCTATTTCATTATCTACATTCACCCAAAGGCCAACAAGATCTTCCCTATATATAGGTTCGATATCATTATCTTCACACGCCATTGGTATGATTACCAAGAGGACAAGGAAAAAGTTTCTATACATCTTAATCAATATTATTCTTCGATTTTCTTTTTATTAGGGATTAATTTCCAGGGTACAACCTGTAGGTATTGAGAGCGTTCCAGTCGCCTTAAATGATTCAGTGATATCAACAACCACATCAGTACCACTTTGGACTGATACATCATTGAATATTACGATATCTCCACTTGTGCTTGTACTTGATGTAATAGTAAAATCTTCTATTAACCTTAGACCAGCTAGCTCATTAGTATCATCTTCTGGATTCAGCCAGTCTTTGAGCCTGGTGGTGATTGTGTCATCGCCATCCCAGGAATAATATAGCTTTCCGAAATAGGTTGGCCGATGAGGACCCTGTTCATATTCACCATTAGGTAGCAAGTTCCAGTTTTGGCAATTCGAATGACCTCCATGGACTTGACCAACAACTCTATGATTCTGATTAAATAGTGCAGCTCCTGATGATCCACCTTCTGTCATACTGTTGTCCCAATATACAGCCCAATGATCGCCCCAAGATACCTCTTCCTGGACATTATAATCCATTGAAACAGCGGAAGAGTCTGGATTGCTAAGTGAGATCTTTTTCACATCTCCCCCAGGATGATGAATAGTAGCAGCCGATGTTGCTGCAACATTTAGGTTATACCATCCGGCATAATAGGGATTAAAACTTGCTGAAGGGGTGCTGCTCAGCTCAAGCAGACAAAAATCTGTATCTGCCCAATTTGCCTTCAAGCTAGCACCACTGATATATTGACTTTTCGATCCATCAATCCCATCACAGGTTGGGCTCTCATAATTGAAATAGAAAACAGTATTAGAGACGGCTGTTGAATAACTAACACCATACCGAGACTCATAGTCAGCATAGCAATGATCTGCCGTTAAAACATATGGGGTACCATCTTGATCGGTGTTGTTTAAAAGTATTCCGGTGCAGACTGTACAGCTGTCTATTACCATTAAAAGAACAGCATCTTTTTCAACCTGCCAATCGTCTCCATCTGAGCAATTGATATCCTCAATACAATATGTTGCTTCACCATACCCCCAATCTGGGCAGGGAAATGTGTAAGTTGCAAGATCTTTGTAACTATGGTTGATATGTGAAATATTGAATTTACTTTCATTCTCAATATCAAATGGTTCATTTATTTCAATGATAATTTGGTCTCCCTCTATTGATCTTGTTATCAGTTCATCTCTAAACTTATGTTTTTTGTCTTCTTTGAGCGCAATTATATCCGATTTATCCTGGTTATATATGAATAATCTCGTGTTTGGAGTAAAATCGAAAGAATCAAATTTTGCACTCAAAGTGAAAGCTCCCTTTGATTCCAACGCAAGTCTCCAAATTCGAGTGTTTCCCGGAAGAACTTCCATTAAACCATCTTCCTTTATATCTATATCTACATTGATTGGTTTGGCAAATCTAAATGTTTCATGACCTTCAGATCTCCATTCTTCATCTTCAAGTAGAGCTTGTTCAAGATTAAAGCTTTCCAAGCTGTAAAGAGGAATGTCTTTAACACAACTACATTCATTGCTAAAACTATAAGGTTTAAGAGAATCTTGAGCAACACAAATACTACAAATGGTCCCAAATAGAAATGCAAAAGTGCCTATTTTTAAGATTTGGTATTTCATCGTGTAGTGCCTTAGTCGGTTAATAACATTTGTTTCGTTCCAATCAGGTTACCATCTGCAACATGTGAGAAACCTCTTTTAAGGTCTGGTCAACTTCCAGTGTGAAAATAATCCTGTGTTTTTTGGCTGGACATACAAAGTGGTACAGAAGACTGAAACGTCATGGCGCTAATGAACATATTCACTCACATTACAGAATTAACTATCTTAGCTTCTCGAAGCTGACCTTCGGGGAACTACCCCTATTGAGCCTAGATTGTCCTTCTATTCTGGTTCAATCGAAAGTGTGGTTCCAACTGGGACGTTTAATGTTCCTGTTGCTTCAAATCGTTCTTCAAACTCAACACCAATTGCGGCAGACGCGGATACCGTAATATCATCAAATACTACAATATCACCAGTAACAGGAGTATTTGAATCAATCGTTGAATTTTGAACAAGACGAAGTCCGGACAATTCAGTTGTCGTATTTGCTGGATCTAACCAATTTTGTAGTCTTGTAGCATTAGTTCCATTCCCGTCCCAAGAAACGGAGAACTTACCATATTCACTGGTTTCATTACTCGAACAAAATATATTATTCCCACCATGAACCTGACCGACAACTCTATGATCTGAATCATAAAAAGGAGCCCCAGAAGAACCATGTTCGACAGTACCTACGTTCCAATCTGTAACCTCCCAGAAATCTCCATTGTCGGATGGATCAGAATCATCAACAGATATTTTTTTTACATCTCCAACTGGATGATGGACACACACTACTGGTTCAGCAGGAGTATCACTACTGTTATCCCATCCATTCCAATATGGGTGGAAATTTGCAGGAGGCACAGAACTTAACTCAACCAATGCAAAATCAGAATCATCCCAGTTTCCTCTTAAAGTTGCCCCCGAAATTGTATTTGATGTTGATCCCCCTGTACCACCACATGTTGAATGTCTATAACCAAATAAAAAAACAGAATTTGTTGCTTCATAGGATGAATTTATACAATGGTCTGCGGTCAACACGTATGCTGTACCATCATTGTCAACGTTATTAATTAAGGAACCAGAACAACAATATATGCCATCAATAATTATTCTGCAAACAGAATGGCTTTCATCTTGCCAATCATCTCCCTCGGAACAGCTAATATCCCGATTACATGTTTGTGGAGTTCCGCAATAACCAATGTAATCTCCAAAATCACACAAGAAACCAACGTAATCATGTCCAACTCTACTAATTATTAACTTCCCTTCAAACGGAACATGAGAAGGCTCAAAATATTCAACAATTATTTCGTCTCCTACTATTGGTTGAACTGGTAATACTTTTGCGTCACTATTATTACGACTAGTCAGCGCTCCAACTATTTGACTTTGTTTTTTGTTGTAAATGAATAATTCAGCACCGGGGGGCAATTCGTACGTCCCAAAAATTACATTTAATGAAAATGCTTCTGCTGACCTTATTCCTAATATCCAAACCGAGCCATAATTCGGAATCTGCTCCCGTATTCCTTTCTTTTTAATATCAATAGAAACATCAAATCCTTTAGCAAAACGGAAAGGCCTCCTTTTTTCATCCTCACTGCTCTTATCTTCTGCTCGTAATTGCTCGATATCAAAAGTTGGTAAATGGATTGTTGGTATTTCACGATAGTCTCTAGTTATAACATTGTCCTTGTTTCTTATCTCTCCTAGCTGTGTTATCTGCGCTGAAATTTGGAAGGGTAAAGAAAGAAGTGAAAAAAGAAGTATATATATTAGATTTCGTTCCATGATTATTGATTAGATATTTTTATAAATTCATCTCCGGGATACTCCGGGAAGTATTCATGTAATCCATCAATAAGCAGGGCGGATTTGTCACTATTTAGTGAAATCCCATAAGTTTGCTCAGTTGCACCAATATAATACTCTCCAGTATATTTGATTCTAATAGTACTTCCATCAATAGAAAAACTATAACTATGCTTAGGTTGCATTGTTATTGTATCAATTCTTTTAATCGAAGAATCACTCCAAAATAGAGTATCATTTGAATCACTTTGATTCACCCATATCCCAATTAGATCGTTTAGCTGTAACTGAGGGATATTGTTATCTTGTGTCTTACATCCACAGAAAACGAGAATAAAGACCACAATCAAAATATAGTTTCTCATATTCTAATTTCTTTCATTGCTATATATATACTCTAAATTCAGTTCGAAAGAATTTCACGAAAAAAAAACAATTGCTACTCATGCTAAATATCGTCAGTTAGTATCATTTGCTTTTGTGCAATAATTATCCCATCAGCAATCATGCAATATATATACATGCCAGATTCTAATTCACCTCCAAAAATAGAGATTTCCCCTGTACCTGTATGAAGCTCAAAGCTTTTAAGTTGCTTTCCAGTCATGTCGTATAAATAAATGAATGCGGATGTTACCTCCTCATCAAGGGTATACCTTATGGTTGTGACCTCATTAAAAGGATTTGGTGCATTTTGAAAAAGCTCACTTATATCTGGATTTGATGGATCTGAAGTTGATACTGATGTGCTTTTTAAGGTTCCTTTAAGAGAGATGGTATTTATTTGATTCTGAAGCGATTCAATGATCCCTTGTTGCTCCTTTACAGATTCAACAAGTATTGGTATAATCCCCATATAATCAACGCTGTATTGATCTATCTCCTCATCGTACTTCACTAAATCAGGAAATATTTCCATAATTTCCTGAGCGATAAATCCATATCGATTTTTATCCATATACTCCATTTCATCTTTACGAGCTTGGTTTGTTTCAGATTCCTCAGGCGATATAAAATCAAATTTTACTCCTCTAATACTTTTCAGTTTTTCGAGGGAATTAGGCAAATCTCTTATGTTCTCCTTCAATCTAAGATCCGAAGTTACCTGTGAGCCGTTTTGATATATATATTTCCCATAGATATAATTGAACTGGTAGCTTGATGTACCAACATGATCTCTACCTGACTCTGTCTGATCATTTATGGTGCGCACCAAAACAATTATGAATACTCAGAGCAGAGTCCAAAAACTAAACTACAAAATCAGATTTCCAAAGTCAATAGACGAGAATTAGCTGAATTGTTAAATATTGATGTCAACTTGCGATTTAACCCTTTATAAGGTTTAATACCAATTAATTAGGTTGTGTTATCCAAAAAATAATATGTTGAATAACATATATTCAGCTCCGGGCTTTACTTAATGCCTTTACATTTTTATGTACAGGCAATGGGTAAAGCAGCATGTATGGAAAGGGAAGGTGTATTGATAATATCTTTATCGAGCGCTTCTGGCGGAATCTGAAGTATGAGAAGATCTATCCTGAGCCTTCTGAGGATGGCCATGAGCTGTATGAGAAGGTTAAATGGTATATGGAATTTTACAATGCCCGGAGGCCCCATCAGTCATTGGGATATAAAAGACCGGAATGGATATATGCTCAAGCGGCTTGATTTTCCTTTTCCGGCCTCGGCCGGAAAAGGAAACAAACGATAAAAAGAAAAAAGTTGTCTAAAGGAGGGGAGTATTACAACCTACCCTTCAATGCTTTCGCTGTAGCCCAATACAATCCTGATCTGCGCTTACTTAAAAAATTAGGAGGTACATCTTTCAGTGGAACCAGTTTGAACCTGGGGGTGAGATACTATTTTGAGGAGCGGCATTAATAATACTCGATGTGTTCGAACGGGACCTGGATGGTATGTTCGTAGTGCAGTCCGAGCTCCTGGATCGATTCGTCGCCCTCCTCGAAGTACCATTTGATCTGTACA
>JBDLIU010000248.1:0-6675 GCA_039714715.1 Bacteroidota bacterium | reverse complement strand
TAATGTCGATAAATAAATAGCTGAGTCTTCTTATGTATGAAGCACAACTATATGTATAAACACAACGAATATACCTATATCCCATTCAAATAACGGGATAGAGACAATAGTTAGTAACTATTGTGAACCTAAACTGCATATCAATTTCAATCACCTGCTTTCTTATTTTGCGCAATTTACACAGTATAAGCTCTCCGGTCTTATTAAAATTCTTGCCAGCGGAATTGCCTGCTTACACTTTACACAAATACCAAAGTCTTTACTGCCTAGATTATTCAGCACATGATTCAAACTTTTTAATTTATGCTCGGCTTGTTGCAAAGAAGCAGCTGTTATACTTTTATTATTAATGGCATCCATTCTGGATATACGGCCAATGGCCACATCCGGAGATACCGGTTTATTCATCTCTTTGTAATCAGCAATTTGCTTTTCTGTTTTCTCGATCTCGTTTAAAATCTTATCTCGTATTTCACTTTCATTCATAATTAATCAAGTATTCTGCTAATATGTTTAATGTATTCGGCATTATCACTAATCCCATTATGCCCCTGGCTATAAAGCATTATGAGCGTATCATTATCATCGAATGTTTCCTGTAACTTTAAGGAGCATTCATAAGGAATTAACCGATCATCGTCTCCATGAAATATGGTTACCGGTAAATCAGCCTTTACTAAATATTCATCTGTGGTAAGTTTGTACTTGAGCCCAACTGAAGGCAACCAACTGTAATGTAACTGCTGCATATAGGCCAGGTTATTATAAGGTGCTTTAAGAACTAGTCTGTAAGGATTCTTCTCGGATGCTATATAAGCTGCCGGACCTGTGCCAATAGAATAACCAACAACGATCACATTATTCTCTTTATATCTTTTGGATATTTTATCATATGTAATAATCACATCACTTAATAGTTGATCCTCAGAAGAAATTTCTCCCTCACTTTTACCATAACCTCTGTAATCTAATATAAAGCAGTCATAATTATTATCCAGAAATGGTTTTGCTGCCCTACCCCATGTGCTCAATGAACCCGCGTTACCGTGTAGGTAAAACACCAATCCTTTGCTAGAATCTGCTTTGAATAATAATCCGTGTAATTTTATATTGTCAGCTGTGTTAATATAAATTTCCTCGAATCCATAGGTGTATTCAAAAGTGTAATCAGCTGATAACTTTTGTGGATGAAAAATGATTTTTTCCTGGTTTAAGTAGAAAACTAAATAGATGACGAAAAACATTGATGCTATCAAGGTAATCGTCCATGTCGCAATTTTCAAAAGCTGTTTCATTCTAATCTTAAGCGATTCAATTTAGGCCAAAGTACAAATTGTCGTGTTAAGGTTAAACTTTTATACATTTTTCGTACAGTCTCAGTAAAGATTAATTCAGATTTCTCATTTTTGTGCATATTCAACTAATTTAAACACATGCGATATTATTTCCTGGGAATTGCCGGAACAGCCATGGCATCCGTAGCTGTCTTACTTAAAAAGAAAGGCCATGAGGTATGGGGCACAGATACGGGCATCTATCCGCCTATGTCAGATTTTCTGGAAGAAAACCAGATTCCGGTGAAGCAAGGGTTTTCTGTAGATAACCTGAAGCAGAAATTCGATTATGCTGTTATTGGCAATGCTATGACGCGCGGTAACGAAGAAGTTGAGTATATCCTGAACAATAAGCTTCCGTTTATCTCAATGACCGAGCTTATCAGGAATGAGTTTATACAATCGCACAGGAACATTGTTATTACAGGCACACATGGGAAGACTACCACCACAGCATTAATGAGCTGGGTTTTAGAAACGGCAGGGCTCTCTCCTTCTTTTCTTGTAGGAGGAATTGCAAAGAATTTCGATTCTTCGGTTCAGTTAGGTAACGGAGAGCACTTTGTAATTGAAGGGGATGAATATGACTCTGCTTTTTTTGATAAACGACCCAAGTTTGTACATTATTTCCCTGACTACCTGGTCATAAATAACATCGAATTCGACCATGCAGATATTTATAATAACCTTGATGAGATCAAGGATGCATTCAGAAAAATGATACGAACGCTTTCAACTGAGGCATTAATTATTGCCAATGCTGATAGCCCTGCGGTTAACGAGGTGCTGGATCCTGTTTATTCCCGACTGCAGATGTTTGGAAACGCATCTGCCAATGATTGGTCTTACGAAATTGAGAAGAATGGAGATTTCTTTATCTTACAAAAGGGTGTAAAAGTAAAGGAAGAGCCTTTTTCATTCCCGTTTCCCGGGGAATTTCATGTACAAAATGCAACTGCTGTAGCTGCCATAGCATACGATATTGGCATTAGTTGGGAGGATATCGCTAATGCATTTGAAACTTTCGAAAGTGTAAAAAGGCGGCAAGAATACTGGGGTAAATGGCATGGTGCGGATGTGTATGATGATTTTGCGCACCACCCGACTGCTATTAAGGTTACGCTGGAGGCAATGAAGAAGAAATTCCCTGAAAGAAGGTTGGTTGCTCTCTTCGAGCCTCGTTCGAACACCACAGTTCGCAATTTTTTCCAGGATGAGCTGGCAGATGCTTTATCGGTATCAGATGAGGTATTAATCACACCACTTCATCGTCTTGAGAAGATTGCTGTGGAAGATCGCTTGTCAATCACCAAGGTGGTCGACACCATTAAGGAGCAAGGTGTTGAAGCTCTTTTAATTGATAATTACGATGAAATTATTCCTGCTACCCAAAACGTAATAAAAGAAGATGACATATTTATTCTGCTTACAAATGGTAACATGGGTGGCAATTATAGCAAGTTAAGGGATGTGGTTCAGGGTGAGTGAACATTTCGCGGTATTGTTATAATACTCTGTCAAGCATAGAGAAAGTATTCAGTAGACAATGGGCAATGATTAATGGCCACAAATTTCGTCCAAAAGCATAATATGATACTCCCATAATTAAACCGATAATAGCAACTGTTATTGATCTTTCTGATAGATCGTATGAGTGTCTGAAGCCGAAAATTGCTGCCTGAATTATCACAGCAAGGACTACTGCGAAAGTTGTCCTGGAAAACAATCGTTCAAACCAATTCATTAAAAACCCCCTATCTAATAATTCTTCTAAAAATGATTCAATTAAAACCATTGGTATTATTGAAAAGAAAAGCAGCCAGTTCCCTTCAAGGTCTCCAAATTTAGAAACCGCGCTTTCTGAGGAGGTATCCGGTGCTAAATAGGGTAAATGATCCTTTAGAATCTCAAAGATTATTATAGAAAAGATTACAGATATAAGAATAATGCCTGTTACTATTATTGTTCTTGAGAAACTCTTTGGTTCGCGCAACCCTAGTTCTCTCCAGGTTATTCCCCTCACTCTCATTCTCCAGATTGCTATGACCAAAGAGGTAAATGAATAGAAAAGTCCATTTGCTATAAATCCGACCTTTGGAATAACAATCTCTCTAACCAAAAACATTACAACGATATATATAATTAAATCGACTAAAAAATCTGTGTATATTTTTTGCTTTGAGGAATTAATCTCGATATTCATCCAGTAATTGCTATTTTTCTGCCACAATCGAATAAACCATAGGAATCTTATCATTTAGGTGCTTTATCCTAAATCTCCTGGGTGCAATCTTTTCTGTCTTATTAAAGCAATCGTATGGAGAATAATCATACTCTTTTAAAGATTTAATACTCAGGTTGTGCTGTAATAGGCTCTCTGTTACCTCTCCTATTCCATGGTTCCACATTACATACTCTTCCTTTATTGCTGCATCAGGTTCAGCGTAGGTTCCCTCTAACGTTTCAACAATCGGATCTGATTTGAAATATCTATATTTTATCTCTTGAAAATTATCGTCAAACATCCAGACAACAGGATGAAACTCAACGAACACAAATTTTCCGCCAGGTTTAAGATAGCGCGATACAATCGCTGCCCATTTGTCAAGGTCTGGGAGCCATCCTATGGTGCCATAAGTGGTGAATACGAGATCGAATTTTTCTTCAAGAAGATCAGGTAGGTCGTATATATTGCAGCATATAAATTGAGCATCTGAATTAGTTGTCTTAGCTAATCCTTTTGCTTTTTCAATAGCTTTATCTGATAAATCAACGCCTGTAGCCTTTGCTCCCATACGCGTGAGAGATATGGTGTCCTGTCCGAAATGGCATTGCAGGTGCAAAACTGATTTCCCTTTTATATCACCTAGTAGTTCAAGTTCAATAGAATTAAGCGAAGTACTTCCCTGAATAAACGCTTCGTTGTTATAGAACTCAGAGTTATAGTGGATATCTACCTTACTGTTCCAGGATTTTTTGTTGATTTCGATATAGTTTGTTTTCCCCTCCATCGTTTGTTAATTAATCATCAGGTGGTTTAGAGAGTATATTATACTTACTTTTCCGTTGGGTCCATCTGTCACGAGCATATTGCTGCATATCTACAACCTGGTCACTCTCGTCAACAATTTCCAGTCCTAATAATGTTTCAATAACATCTTCCATTGTAGCAATTCCAGCCATTCCTCCATATTCATCAACAATGAGTGCGATATGTTCTTTTTTATCCAGAAACATCTCCCACAGACTCATTACAGAGGTAAATTCAGGCACTACTATTATTTCCCTTTTAATTTCCTGTAATTTGACTGAAATAGATGAATTCCCATGTTTTTCAAACACTTCCGGCCGAAACACATACCCTGAAATATTTTCATTATCTTCAGTAAATACCGGAATACGGGAATAACGCATAACTTCCTTATTTTCTAAAAAGTCATCAATTGTAGTGTCTTCATCTGCAATGGTAACAACCACTCTTGGGGTCATGATTTCAGAAATTTTAAGGGTGCTAAGTTTTACCAGATTCTGGATAATCTTATTCTCCTTCTCTTCAAGGACACCTTCTTCTTCTCCAATGCTAGCCATAGCAGATATTTCTTCTCTGCTCATTGATTGCGCATGACTACCTCCTGCGAAGATTTTAGTTATGTATTTAGTCATGATTACCAAAGGATAAGTAATTACAACCATACCATTCATGATCGTACCTGAAACGAGAGCTAATCGCCTCCAATAGCGTGCGCCAATTGTTTTGGGGATTATTTCAGAGAAAATCAGTATGGCAAATGTTAAAACTGCCGATATTACACCAAAATACACCTCTCCGAATATCTTGGTAGCCTGGGCCCCTACTCCTGCTGCTCCAATAGTGTGCGCAATGGTATTTAAAGAAAGGATGGCCGATAAAGGTCTTTCAATATTTTCCTTCAGTTTCAGAAACGTGGTGGCTGGTTTTGAGCCCTCCTCTTCTTTTACTTTTAAAAATGAATCAGAAGTTGAAAGTAACACCGACTCCATTATTGAGCATAGAAAGGAGACGAAAAGAGCCAGGAATAAATAGAATAGTAACAGAGCCATTATCTTATACGAATATCATCTGGTAGTACGATCTAAAAATAGTTAAAATCATTATATTTTGGGCAAATATGAGCAATATGCCAATATTAACTTAGCCCAGTTTCCTCATATAAGCCAAATAAATTACCGGCCCTTAATTATTCGTTACATTCTCAGTGTTTTGTTCTTCTGCTTTGGTGTGGTCAATTTCAGAGCCAAGGGCACTATGTGGAATAATATAAACGGCAATCATAAAAACTGTGGCTACTAAAACCATAGTACGGTGTAATTGATTTTTACGTACCATAAACCATGCAATTAACCAGAAGATAAAAATAAATGCAGTTTTATTGTCGGTCAGGTCATGTCCAAATGGCCAGCCTGTCCAGTATTCCCCAAAAGCATATTTTTGTACAACAGGTCCTAAAATCAAACCTCCAATAAGAAGTGTTACTAAAACCACACTCACATAGAGCCTGTTATTATCACCTTTAAAAAGAGCCTCCAATCCCGCTCTTAAGCCAAATAGCATTGAGAAGAACATTAAAAATATATGAGGAATCAAAACAGCGTCTGGCACAGCACCTTTATATCTTAAAATAACAGCCTCTTCTGTAAGCTGTATAACTTCGTCACGATAAATTAGTTCTACTTTGTACTCTACCTTACCTGCGGGTGGCTGATGGGGAATCTGTGCTTTCAGCATATCACCTTCACGTTCCATTTCCAGGCTTTTCCATTCATCATAACTTTTATAGCGTTTAAAAGTAAAAACACCTTTTACATCTTTATTTTCAACCTTAAGTTCAACTGGGGCATTGTTTTCAACAACAAATGTTCGGAGAAATTTATAATTCACTGTCTCGCCTGCAATTTCAACTGTGCCTTTGACCGGTGTAGTTGGGCCAGTTGTTCTTTGATAAATCACTAATGCCAAAGTAATTACAACAGCTGCTGCCCACAATACTCTATTTTTTACTTTACTCTTCATGTATAATCCATTTGAATCGACAAAAATAATTTTTTATCATTATGTAGCCGAATGATTTTTTTGCTTATTTCAGAAAACAAGCATAATGTTAACGTGAACTCGATATAACAAAACATAAAACACAACAAAAAACCTGTCCGTCCGACCAGGAGGGAGTCATTAGAGGCCTAATTTTTGGAATGGGAAAAACACAAAATGAGATGACGAATTCTTATGATAAAAAAATCCCGTAGGGATGAAATCTTTGTAGAATGTAAATCAAACCCAAATTAAGCGCCATAGGTGCGACAC
>JBDLIU010000247.1:0-6704 GCA_039714715.1 Bacteroidota bacterium | reverse complement strand
CTCTGCATACAGCTATTGCAGGAGGTTCTGAAGTATGCCTTATTCCGGAGATTCCTTATGATGTTAATAAGGTTGCTGAAAGAATCAAGGCAAGGTATCACAACGGACGTGGCTTTGCTCATATCGTAGTTGCCGAAGGTGCTAAACCGGTTGGCGGGGATGTAGTGGCATCAGAAATGGCAGAAGTTGGCTATGAGCATAAAAAGTTAGGCGGTATTGCCTTCAGAATAGCACATGAACTACGAGAAGCAGGCTGCACTGCCGATATACGTGAAACTGTATTAGGCCATATCCAAAGAGGAGGTACGCCCATAGCTTTTGACAGAGTATTGGCAACGTTATTTGGTATCAAGGCTTCTCAGATGGTTTTGGAAAAGGACTTTGGCAGTATGGTGGCATACAGGAATAATAGTATTGTTTCTGTTCCTATTAAAGAGGCTATATCTAATTACAATATCATCGAAAAAGAGTCATTCCTGATCGAAGCAGCTAAGCATATGGGTGTTTCCTTTGGTGATTGAAGTTATCTGGAATTTATATTGTTAGATTAATCTTCAAGAATTGATTAATATCAGTTTTTATGTCCACCTATATCACTTAAATTTGTAGTTAAATCAAAAATCAACCATGAAAAAATTATTAGTATTATTAGTTATTGCCGGAGTAGCATTTTCTTGCACACAAAAAGAGTCAAATCAAACAGATGAAGTAACCGAAGGAGAGGTTACAGAAGCATCAATAATCCCTCAAATGGAAGTCGCCCTTTTTGATACAGATGCGGGTAATTATGTTGACAAGGAAGTAGTTGTTTCAGGCATTGTGGATCATGTTTGTAAACATGGTGGCAAAAAGCTTAAGTTGGTAAAGGATGGAGACAAGAGTATCCATGTAGAATCTGAAGAAAGGTTTGATGAAGAGTTGGTAGGCAGTGAAATTACGTTAAATGGTATCGTGCGTGAAATGAGGGTTGACGAAGCTTATTGCTTGCAAATGGAAGAAGACAACATAGCCAAGCATAAAGAAGGTGAAACCAATGATGAGGACTTTACTCACAAGCAGGAGCAGATAAAGGCATATCGCGATTCGATGGCAGTAGCCCAAACAGATCATCTTTCATTCTATACCCTTGAGTTTGTTTCGCTTGAAAAGCAGGAAGAGGCTCAGGTAGAAGAAGGGGAATAGAATAATTATTTAAATCCAATTTGCATGAAGATGAAATGGCTTAGACGGTGGAGTCGTATACTCCACCGTGATATAGGATATTTTTTTATTGGTACCTCCATAATCTATGGACTTTCTGGTATAGCCCTGAATCACCTGCATGATTGGAATCCCAGTTATAACGTAGTACAGAAGCGGTTTACAACAGAGTTAGATCTAAATAAAGGTGCTTCGAAGGAGACGGTTAAACAATTAGTAGCTGATGAGGGAAAAAGATTCTCTTATAAAAGTCATTATTATCCTGAGGGTAATATTATTAAAGTTTTTCTTAGAGGAGGTTCAACACTTTTGGTAAACACAGAAACGGGGCAGGGTATGGCTGAGTTTCTGAGAAAGCGAGCTGTTTTTTATGAGGTAAACTACCTCCATTATAATCCTAATGCGTGGTGGATGTGGTTCTCTGATATTTTTGCGGGAGCACTTATCTTCCTGTCAATTACATCTTTCTTTATGATCAAAGGGAAGAAGGGTGCGTGGGGTAGAGGTGGTGTTTATATTGCCATAGGATTTATTATACCTATTGTGTTTTTATTGATTTTTAGTTGACTTACTGGTTATTTTGGTAGTAAATTTATTATAGGCTTTGAGGAGTAATATTTAGTTTCAACTATTACACCAAGGCTTTAGTAATTTTATAAATAACCAAACCAAAGATCAGTTATGGAAACCAGAGATGAGGCTATTCAAAAAACCGTAACACGGTTACAAGCAATTAAAACACTTGACGATTATAAAGAAGCCAAAGATGAGGTTCTTGAATTAATGGAAGGCGTGTTTAAAGCTACCATTTTTATGGTAGGTGATGTCTTTGAAAATGTCTTTTCATTGAAGCCGGAAGAAAAACAAGTGAAAATCGAAGAATTTCAGGATGATGACTTTCCTTTTGGCCCTGAGATAGGTAAGGAATTGGGTCGGCTGGATTCGATACCTGGTGGAATTGAATACTCAGAGTCTTTTATTCCTGAGCTAGAAAACCGCATGGCACCTTATATGGCAGAACTTGCCGAGAAATTAGGCAAAGTTATGGAAGCCTTAATGGGGGGATTGGTTGAAGGAATGGCGCAGGCATTTAACAGTGGTGTTGAGGAAGAAGCAGAAGAGGAAAGTTATTATGATCCGAATAATCCTGATACCCCCCAAATGCTTTATACGCTTTACATTGCCCGAACCCTTGATGATTTAGTAACGTTTAAGAGTAGTATTCTCCAATACCTGGAAGACGAGATGAAGTATAATATTTCAGAATTAGACACTCTAACGGATACAGATTTTGGAGGTATTACAGCTGATGTTTTGCCCAGAATAAAAGATTGGAGGCATAACTTTAATCGGTTTACTCCTGAGTTTGATAAGGAATTTGAACGTCTTGCAGCGCTACCGGACGCAGCTGACACTGTATTAAAAATCAAAAAGGATATATTGGATAAACTTGTACCTACAATGTCAACCCTTAAGGAGCTTCTTGACAAGGCGAATGAGCAGGAAAAGGCTTTGACCTGATCACATTCCCAACATTTCCTTTCCTTCTTCGGATATCATACCTGAATGCCACAGGGGTTCAAAGACAAGTTCTACATTAACTGTAAAGTTGTTGTATTTACGCATAATACTTTCTCTTACATCCTGCATTATAGCATCACTTAGAGGGCATGCCGGTGTAGACATAGTCATTACTATGTCAACTTTATTAATGCCATCAAATTCAATTCCATAGATAAGCCCAAGGTTTACTATGTCAATTTCTATTTCAGGATCCATGACCTGAGATAAAACATTCTTCATTATATCGGTTTTTACACCTTCTATAAACTCCTTGCCTTTATTTGGTTCTATACTTTGTGAATCCATCTTAGATTTCTAATTATTCGTTTTAAGTTCTTCAACTTTAGTTTTATGTGTTACCATCTTCAGCACATTAATAAGGTTTAAAAGGGCTGCCAGGACCAATAGAATACTGCCAATTAAAAGGACCTGGGGTTGTTTAACCATTATACCCAGGGCTATTAAACTAATGGCTAGTAAATAGATATAAAATTGATATTTTGAAATTCTGTCTGAATACAATTCCCTTGGAACAGGTGTTTTAAACTTGCCTACATAGGGCTGGTACTTATCTAACCATACAATAAAGGGTAATGTTTTATAGGTTTGCCCCAGAATCAGCATACTTATTACTCCGAAGAGCATGCTGAAACCATAGAATGAACTCATGCGTAGAGCAATTGCGCTTGATTCACCACTTAAGATAAGGTAAGCAGCGATGAGTAAAGGTAAAACCAGGGCTGCAATGGCAATAACAGTATATTTTAATCCGATATCTAACTTTCGTCTTAAACGGGTAGAATAGGCTTCATAAACGTAGGATATGAATGTCCCAATACCAATCCCAAAGAGTACCCAGTAAATGAACACTCCCTTACTGGTTTGAATAAAAAGCCAATCAATACTTACGGCCAGTAACGCAGCATTGATGAAGTAGTAAGCATAGTTAAGCTTTTTTACATTCAGGTTATGGGAAACCATAAACATTGGAATCAAAATTGAAGATGCCCCAATAATTAAAAGCAGAAACCAACCGATCAAGCCCAGGTGCGCATGAATCTTTAAATAGTGCAGATGTGACTCGCTTAAGAAGTTATATCTGAAATTAAGTGCAACTATTGTCCCCAATAGTTCAGTCGCTGCCAACCAGTATATCCCGCTATTGATAAATTTAGATTGAATGTTCGGTTTATTCGTCTTTCGATAGGTGAGATGCAGATTGATGATGAACAATAGCAGGGAAAAGAACATCAGAAGTGATGTGTAGAATAGCAATTCAGCATAAGAGCCGATCCAGAATGAGTACGATAATAAAATAACACTTAGCAGAAACAGGAAGAAGGTTATAACAGCGAGTTTTTCACTGTATAACGATGTACCATAAACAACAGGTATTAACTGGTACAACGCACCAAAAGCAATCATACTGGCCCAACCTAACACAGCAATATGGGTAATGGCTATTAGTTTGTTGTGGTAATAGGCTGTTAGCAATTCAGGGTTGCTGATTACTAATAAGACAGCCACAACCAGGAAAGCGACTCCGCCAGCAATAAAGTGGGGTATAACTATTTTAGATGATGGAGCATTGGCTGTTTGCAGTCCGTCCATAATTAATCATTATAAATAATTAATTGCAAAAAGCCCTCTTCTATATCTTTTGACATGACCTTATAATTCCTGTTTTTTAGCTCCGGCAATAGGAACTGTGGCATTTTTTTATGGTTGACTAATAGAACATGCTTGTCAGGTAAGCTTTCCAACTCACTTAAGATTGTAACCATAGGTTCAGGCATTTCGAGATGACGGACATCAATTTCCTTTAAGTTACCACCAAAACTTGCTAATTTATCTTCGAAACTACCTTCAGCAAGGGGCATCTCAGCAACAATTTCCTGGTGGGATGATCTTGCCTCCTTGGTAAAGAAGGTATGATATTCATCTACATCAATTTCTTCTGTCCAGATTTTATAACCTTTCCCTTCTAGAATTCCTATAAGAGGAGTAGGCTCAAAAATGTTGATAATCTTTAAAGTTTCATCATCTTTAAGTGTTTTTATAGTATCCATAATTTTTGAAAATGGATCACCTCCGGAGTTGATAATTGGCCGGACGTCTAATACCACAATTCTTGTTTGATCTAATTTTGGATTATCTGATTTAGGAGCTGATTCCGTTTTTGTTTCGTCATCATAGATGGCTTCAAACCCAATAGATTCCAGTTTTTTTAAGAACTCATTAACACTTACATTCCCGATCTTAGCAGCATCTTTTACGGTTACGCGAGGTGCCAGCACCTTACGTAAAACAGGGTTTTTTAGTTTCTTAAAATGCTTATTAATACTCGCTATGGTATCGATAGCATCTTTATTCTCTCGAAGAATATGCGATATTTTAGTATTGCCTGAAACTTGCATGGTTGTCGTTCTTAATTTAAATAAGACACAAAGGTACTATTAAGTATTTATTTAGACCAAATCTAAATAATGTTATTTTGCTTTGAAACCTATTTGAATTGTCAAGAAATTAATACCGACAATATATGAATAATTGTTATTTGAAAAACGGTTGAAAGCATTCTAATAATATGCTGTTTCTGCTAGCCTACGGTTTAATACGTGGGCTAAATGAGTTATAATGTTATCAAAACTGTTGCAATGGTTTATATAACCTTTCGATGTCCTATTCTAATGGCAAATTCATTTTTTTATGCAATTCAATATATCTTGGATGTGCCTTCAGCTGTTGTAATGAATTAGATTCTGTCATCATATAGGGTAATCCGGGACCACGAATTTCGTAAAGTTCATCGAGCATATCCATAGCTTTTTCAATATTACCTAATATAGTATATATATGAGCTAACCTGAACTTTATAGCATCATTCTCTTGAGCACCCTCTTCTATAACATCAACAGTAACCTGATAAGCAGCAATATGCCCCTGTTCTTTAAAGGTATTCATAATTCGAGAAGAAGACTCATCATCTAAGTGTAGGTTTAGAATCATGGCTTGTATAGCTTCTTCATAATTGCCCAATTCATGGTTAGACGCCCAAAGTATATCAAGTCCCAGAGGATGGCCCGGCACAACAGATATAACCATTTTAGCTTGCTCAAGTGCTTTTTGGTAATTATTCGTATGAAATAGAACTACGGCATTTAGTCCTTGTAGCAATGGGTTCAAAGGATCTAACTCCAACGACCTTTCACTATAGACTAATGCTTCATCTCCTCTTTTTGGATACATTAACAAATGGCCATAATAGGCATGCGCGTAAGCATCACTAGGATTTATTTCTAATACTTTTAACAACTCCATCTCTCCCTTCTCCCAATCAAAACCAGTCCAGATCGAAGCTAATGCATTTACGTAAATAGTATTTGCTGAGTTCGGATCAAGCTCAGTTGCTTTATCCAGATATTTATAGATATTTGGTATGGTTACAGAGGAAGGTGCCAAGCCCATTTGTCTCATTCCAATCCAGAATTCTGCAATGCCTGCATATGGTGGTCCCCAATCAGGGTCCTTCTCTATAGCAAGATTAAAGTACTCCAGGGCTTTCTGAAGTCCCTCCGGTGTAAGCTGGTCCCAATAATACTTGCCTTTCAGGTAAGCATCATAAGCATCCGGATCAACTGCTTTGGACTCTGCCAGAAGGCTCTCTTCCTGAGGAGTAAGCATCACATTAATTTCTTCTGAAATCTGCTTTGTTACTTTATGGTACAGGTTTTCAATCTGGCTTTTATCAGTAATATATTCCTGTACCCAAAGCTGCTTTTCTTCCGGATAAGCGCTTACCAACTGTATCTGGATACAAACACTATCCCCACCAATACAGGATACAGAGGCCTCTACTACAGCATCTACACCTAAAGAAGAAGCGATTTCAGGTATTGATTTGTCAGAATCTTTAAATGCTTTGGAAGAGGTTTTTGAGA
>JBDLIU010000246.1:0-6717 GCA_039714715.1 Bacteroidota bacterium | reverse complement strand
CATATAAATTGGCATCAGGTCTGGCATACCTTCTACCAAGGTTTGCGCAATAATGTACCATAATCCCTGAGGCTCGAAGTAGAACACCTGCGGTGCTACAATTACTGACTCATAAAGATCATTAAAGTTATGACGCTTTGCTGAGTTTAACTCTTCAAGCGTTGGTGCAGCTACATATCCTAAACCGGAGCCATTTTTGCTAATGTGATTATGAAGGTGTTTGTTCTTTTTTAATGCTTTTGTAGTGTAGAACAAATGGTATTTGCCGTTGTAAAACACAATTGTAGGATCTTTCACTGAAGCATCATCCATAGCTCCCTCCTCTCCTTTTGTAAAGACAGGTTTGCTAACTGTCCACTTCTGGTAGTCAAATAAAGGCTTTTTAGTATACGTTTCAGTGTTATTTTGTTGCTTTGGCTGACAGGAAAAGAAACCTATCGCAAAAAAAATCGAAAAAAGTAATATTATTCTTTTCATATCAGTTTATTCTTAAATTATTTTTCTTTTTGTTTTCATTTCCATAATTCTTCTATTTCCTCTAAAGATTTTCCTTTGGTTTCAGGCATGAATATCATTGCAAAGATAAATTGAGCAAAGGCCATTAAAAACAATATTCCGAAAGTTATTCCTTTTGAAAGGTTCATCAGCATAGCAGGAAAAATAAGTACTACAACAGCATTAAATATCCACTGAGTAAAAACTGGTACCGACATGGCTGTTCCTCTTATGTAATTGGGGAAGATTTCAGATAAATAAGTCCAAAACACCGGACCGATACATGAGGCAAAAAATGCTATAAAAACGAAAATCGGAATAAGTACAATAACTCCCTCAAAATGTCCCGAAAAGGCTGCTACTGAGATGAACAAAAGAGATACAGACATACCCGCAGAACCTATGATATAAAGAATTCTCCGGCCATATTTATCGATTGCCCATATTGAAACCCATGTAAATATAAAATTAATGATTCCGAGTCCGAAAGTCGCAAATAGCCCTGTGTTAAGCTCCCATCCGGCTGTTACAAAAATTTTGGGAGCGTAATCAATTATGGTATTAATACCTGACAACTGAACTAAGATAGCAAGGATAAATCCGGTAAATAATACCTTTTTCAACTTTGGATTAAACAAACTCCTGAATCCATCTGTGCTTATTTTGAGGCTATCTTCAATTTGTTCGATTTCAATATTCGCATTTCGGGCCCCACCCACTTTTGTGAGAATTTCCAGGGCTAGGCTTTTCTTACCAATTTTATAGAGGAACCGTGGTGTTTCAGGTACTAAAAAAAGAAGCACAAAAAATAATATGGAAGGTATTATCCCTGTTGCAAACATCCAGCGCCAGTTATCATCTCCAATATCACTGAGCAGGTAATTTATAAGATAGGAGATTAAAATTCCGGTTACAATGAACAATTGATACATTGAAACAAGACTTCCCCTGTATTTAGATGGTGAAACTTCGGAAATATACATGGGTGCAACTGTAGATGTTGCTCCAACCGCAATTCCCCCAAATATTCTCATAATTACAAGCACTGAAAGATTGGTTGCCAAGGCAGAGCCAACCGAGGTTATAGCAAATAATACGGCAACCCAGATAAGAATTTTCTTTCTCCCAATTTTATCTGTAACCCGTCCGGCAATAGCTGCTCCAAGAATGGCACCAAACAGCAAAGAACTGTATGCCCACCCTTCCTGGATGGTATTAAGTTCAAACTCTCTTGTGAAATACGGGCCTGCACCTGTAACAATAGCAATATCAAAACCAAATAGAAGTCCTCCAATTGCAGCTACCAAACTAAAGAGCAATAGATTTTTAATATTTATTTCTTTATCAATCATTTGTTCCGATATCTTGATTATTCAAATACTACCTGAGGATATTTATCCATGGTAAGCCAAAATTCATTATTCTCCCCACTCCATATCAACAGGCTTTTACGCCCATCACCATCATCATCACAAACATCCACATCAAGTCCAATCCTTTTACCGGAATTTATTTCCATCCCCGGAACTTCAAACCCTAACTCTAAGATGTAACCTCCTTCTTTTTTTGTAGATGCTATTTCCCCTTTCCAGTTATTCACAAATAGTTCATCTTGTGAAAGATCCATCCTGTATTCCGGCACGATAGAATCGTCAATAAATACCTTATTGCCGGTAGATGGTAAAAAATGCATTTCATAACCGTTGAGTCTCTTTTTGTTTTCAGAAACAGTAAACCTTTCGCCTTTCTTATTTTCCGGGTCGATCATTATTTCAACCACATCATTCAGGAATGATAAGTTCTGTTGTGCAGGATCGACAAGAATATTATCGTTTACATCAAACAAAAAATAGATTTTGTGCCAGTCATAAGCAGCTTTCCATGTAAAGCTCAGGTCTTCTTTCCCTTTCCAGTTTTCAACAATCATTCCCTGTCCTATCCAAAGTTGTGAAGTATCTGCAACTTCTATCCCCTGAATACTCTTCCAGTCATCACCATATCCATCAACTGTTATTGCAGCTTGTTTAATTATGTAACTCACATTTTCATTTCTGCAACATCCTGAAATGGAAAGTGCAAGTATTACTGATATGATTATTTTGATTCCTTTCATTCGTTAAACACTGGATTTATAGCATTATTCCTATTTAAGATTACAGGCCACCCATCAACCCACTTAATCTGGCTCAACATTAAAGGTCGTCTGATAAAACCAGGACGCAACCATGGATTATTTCTGTCAACTGCGTGATACATCATCCAATCATTTCCCTCGTCATCAGTAATAATTTTTGTATTCTGACCCGGAGCGCCAAATTGAGGCCAAAACGGGAAACTCACATATGCATCAATATACTCATTTGCTACCAGAATGATAGTTCCATCATGAGGTGCTTCGGGAGTCATACTCATTATTCCTTTTCCTGTTTTATCAAAATAAGGACCTTTCAAGGAGCTACTTTTAGCAACGCGAATATTATACCAGTTATCTTCTCCTCTCCCTGTCCAATTACAACAATGTCCGTTTGAAGAAACAAAATAATAATATTCTCCTTTCTTAAAAATTCTCGGACCTTCGAAATGCATTCCTGCAATTTGGAATTTCTCTCCTTTCAAATTGAAAGTTGGTGTTACCGGATCATATTCCAGTTCAATTCCATAAATACCCCTGAAACTTCCCCAAAACGTGTAATACTTGCCCTCGTCTTCTACAAAAAAGGGAGCAATTGAATGTTCTACGCCAATTTTATCACTTCTGATCAACTCTCCCAAGTCAGTAAATGGACCTTCGGGGCTTGAACCCCATGAGATCCCGATACCAGCTTTATCGTCTTCTCCGTAAGAAAGTGAGTAAAATAAAAAGTACTTGTTGTCGTGCTTTACAATATCCGGGCTCCATACCCATCGATGTTGTCCGTCATTGACAAAATCCGGACGAGCATCAAATGCATTACCCACATGCTCCCAGTCAACCAGGTTTGTGGATTTGATAATCGGTATTATCTTATCACCTAATCCATCATTCCAATCTTCCTCGGTAGCATAAGCATAAAATATTCCATCATCATCTCTAAGAAAAGTTGGATCGGCAAATGATGGTTCGAACACCGGATTTTCATAAGTTATCTCCGGTTCCGGATCAGGATTATCTGAAGGTTCATTTTTACAGGATGAACATAAAATCATCAGCAATGATAATGTCAATAATAATAATTCCTTGCTATAATTAATCATCCCCATTATTCCTTTAATTTTTTATAAAGTTTCTTATCAAAATTTTCAGTTTCACAAATCCCGTTTAGGTTTGAAGTAGTAACCCATGGCAACCATCCCGGGTGAAGCGCCTTTCCACGTGAAGGGGCCAACGACCAATGTTCCTGTATCCAGCCGGGAGCACGGTATTGATATTGGCGGCCCGACAATGCTAACATTCCTTTCGTATTGTGAAGCAGGATTTTTGCTACATCGAAATAATGTTTGTTTCCGGTGTATCTGTAGAGTTTAGCATATTCGTCAACATCAAATGCCATGTAATTATCTGTGAGCGAATGTCCGGTAGAAATAAGTTGCATGCCAACAGTGCTTACATCAGTTGCCCACTCCTTTACAGTATCGTTTTCAACCATTGGAACATTCCATAGATACATCCATGTTTCGGCAAATTGGGCTGCAATTTCGGCTCTGTGCAACCATTTTTTATCATTTGTAGCTTCGAATAATGAAATATATGCTTCGGTTGACAAGGTTCCGGCTTCCTTGTCCAGTACATCCGGATTGTCGATAGTCCCACCAATAAAACGTCCTTTATTGTGACCTGATTTCCATGTGAACTCTCCTGTTTTTACAGCTGAATCAATCCATTTTTCGTCTTTTGTAATATTGTACATTTCACACAAAAATGGGATGATATTATAACTTGATGCCGGTGACCCCACTGAAATTTCTCCAGTTCCGGGCTTCCATGCCCTTGGAAATCCACCATCCAAATATTGTTGAGTTAAAACCCAATTCCCAAAGTCAGACATCCAAACCAACCATTCGGGATGCTCAATTCCATTTTCTTTTTCAAGTTGAAAAGCCCTGGCCAACACCTTCATCCCATCGCCAAAAGACCTCAGATAAATATGGTTATGATGAGGAATAGCCAGTGCCGGCATTCCATCATCGAAATAATAACCTTCTCCGGCAGGAGGATTTACTTTAATATCGATAAACGAATTTATTATTTCATAAGCCAGAGACTTATATTTAAGATTGTTTTTAGAATTATAAAGCAGATAATACGCAACTTCAAGGTTCTTGCCCGTAAACCCAAAAACAGCTTTGTTGTCAATAAGTTTATTTGTTGGATCAGTTGCATCGTACCAATTCGACAATCCAACTTTGTTTGATTTTCTAACAACAAGATCAGGAATAATAGAGAGCATTGTTTTTCGTGCCAATTCTATATCTTGTTTATTTACTTTTGGTTTGAGGATTTTAAATGCTCTTTGCCATTCTGATGAATATAATGCCTGTAAATTATCATTCTCTGAAAAATTAAAACTCAAAGTATATTCCTGTGTTAATCCATCTTTCAGCGGATGATATCTTTTTCGCCATTTGTGATGTTGTCCTCCCGGATATGTATTCCCCTGATAGGTAAACTCTCCCTCCGACCCCGGAAATGCATATCCTGTTTTTAATACATTATCATCTTGTTCAGCATATAAACTGCCAAATTGCATGTTTTCGTCAATGATTGTTTTAATCTCAACATCATGAGCATCCTCCGTGGTAGTATTCCCATTGGGGTTTGCATTAAGGATAGAGAAAGAGCTTCCGTTATTAAACATGAAAGCCATCAAAGGTGCCGGCATCCTGTCTTCTCTTACCCAAAGTTTTCCAGTGCCTAGCGTATAAATATCTTCTCCTCCAATGGCACTTTTAGTTAAGTTTTCAGTACTACCGTAAATCATTCCCGGAACAAAATAAGCTGTGTTTTCTCGATTATGTCCAACGAATTCAAATTCAATTGCCGACAAAAAAGCTTTGTTTGAATTACCAATTACTTTTACAGTGCGTGTTATTTGTAAAGCACTGTTATCTACACTCCAAATATCATTAAATTGAATCTTTACAGAATCGACCTCATAAATAACTTGTGCTGTAAAGCCATTTTTGATTTTTTTGATAGAACCGTAATTCATGTAGATGGTGGTATCTAAGTTATTATTCTCCAGTTCTAATCTTATGGGATTAATTATTGCCGAAGTATTGTTCCCCATTTGATACAGTAATAACTCCCTGTTACTGTTCTGTACAATTTCAAGTTCTGATGTTTGTAAAACTGTAGAATCGGAACAACTGTTAAATATTAACATTCCCAGTATTAGATATGTAGTTAATCTTGTCGTTTTGATGATTTTATCTCTACTAAAAAGTTTTTTTTAATTGATTGATCGCTAATACGAATTTTATAAGGTTTCTCAAAGTCTGGTTTTCTTTTAATTATCTCTTTTTCTCTTCTCCCTCTTTACCAGTCCAAATTCATTTACCAGTTTATCATACTCCTTTTTACTAATAGTAATCATACATCCGTGACGCACTTCACTCGGTATTTCGTATTTATCCCAAGTAGAAAAGAAAGTATATCCGGATACTTTAAACCAAGGTCCATTCATGTCTTTCGCTATTGATAATCCATAAGACACACCCGGATACTGCTCGTAATACATGTACCAGTGCTCGCCATCCTGCGATGGAATAAGCATGGGTGCTTCATAGAAATTAGGGCTTATCGGCTCCTGTGGATATGAATAAGGTCCTGTCAGATTCTCAGAACTACAAATCCTGATCGTTTTACCAGTTGTCCATTCCAAAGTTGGATATCTTTCATCTTTTAAAATGGCATAATACAGCCCGTCAATTTTGCGGATGATGACATCAATAGTACCCATATCCCACCCGAATAATTTCTTTGGGGTATCTGAAAAAGTTTTAAGGTCTTTGGACAAAACATACAATGTGCGTTGACTTTGCCAGTAACGCTCAGAGTCTCCTTCCACTCCTTCTTTATGCGGTGTATGCCAGCTCAGAATGTACTGAGCCGTGGATTCATCATAATATAATTTAGGAGCTCCAAGTCTTTGCAGAGGTTTGTAATCTGGTGTACTATCCAAGTCCGGTGTGTAATGTCCAAATTTTTCCCAGCTTATCAGATCATCAGATACCCATATGTTG
>JBDLIU010000245.1:0-6749 GCA_039714715.1 Bacteroidota bacterium | reverse complement strand
TTTTGCAACTTATGATCCAATCGATGACCGGTTATGGGAAGGCCGAATGCCTTCTTCCCGATAAGAAACTGACCATCGAGGTCAGGTCGCTTAACAGCAAACAGCTGGATACCAACACACGGCTCCCCGCCCTCTACAAGGAGAAGGAGCTTGAAATCAGGAAGATGGTAGCCAGTGAACTGGAAAGGGGCAAGGTAGAGTGCAGCCTCTTTTATGAACTCTCGGAAGCCTCTTCGTCAGGAGCCATTAACGAGCAGGTTGTGAAGAGTTATTACGAGCAACTCTACAAGATCTCCGGGGAGCTTGGCCTGGAGGCATCCCAGGAACTGCTATCCACAGTGATGCGGATGCCCGACACCATCCGGACCGAAAGGGCGGAGCTGGAGGCTGAAGAGTGGCATGCTGTGAAGGATGGTCTGCAGCAGGCACTCAGACAGGTGAACGGATTCAGGCACCAGGAGGGAGAGGTCATGGGAAAAGACATTCAGAAAAGGGTGCAGTCCATCTCAGACAAGCTCCTGGGTGTGGAGAAACTGGAAGGTGAACGCATTGACCGCATCCGGGAGCGCATCGGAAACAACCTTGCCGTTTTCCCGAAAAAGGAAGAGTTGGATGAAAACCGGTTTGAGCAGGAGCTGATCTACTATATCGAGAAGCTCGATATCTCGGAGGAGAAGGTGCGACTGGCCAACCATTGCAAATACTTCCTGGATACTATGGAGGCCAGTGGGCCGATGGGGAAAAAACTTGGATTTATCTCCCAGGAGATGGGTCGTGAGATCAATACCCTAGGCTCCAAAGCCAACCACACCGAGATCCAGCGCCTGGTGGTAGAGATGAAGGATGAGCTTGAGAAGATCAAGGAACAGATCCTCAATGTACTCTGATGGAGGAAAAGCTGCTCATCTTCTGCGCCCCCTCAGGCTCCGGTAAATCGACCATCGTCCAGCACCTGATGAAGTGCATCCCGCAACTGGCATTCAGTATCTCGGCCACCTCCAGGGAGCCCAGGGGTGGAGAGGTCAATGGCCGCGAGTACCACTTCATCTCCCCGGAGCAGTTCAGGCAAAAGATCGAGGCAGGTGAATTTATCGAGTGGGAGGAGGTCTATCCTGACCAGTATTACGGCACCCTGCGCAGCGAGGTGGAACGAATCTGGAACAGCGGGCAACACGCCATGTTTGATATCGATGTAGTGGGGGGCGTAAACCTGAAAAAAAACTACGGGCAGAAGGCCCTCTCCATCTTTATTCAACCACCCTCCCTGCAGGTTCTGGAGCAGCGGCTAAGGGACCGCGGTACCGATGATGAGGCCCAGCTGCAAAAGCGCCTGGGGAAGGCTGAATTCGAGCTGGACTTTGCACCGCAGTTTGACCACATTGTGGTGAATGATACCCTGGAGCATGCCCTTGCCCAGGCGGAGCACCTGGTCCGGAATTTTCTAAAACCTTAACCAGTGGATCCTCAAAGCAAGAAAAAGACAGGCCTCTACTTCGGATCATTCAACCCCGTTCACATCGGCCACCTGGCCATTGCCAATTTTATCATCGAGTTCACCAACCTGGAGCAGCTGTGGTTCGTGGTGAGTCCGCACAATCCGTTGAAAGAGAAAAAATCACTACTGAAGGATTACCACCGGCTGGAGATGGTACGTCTGGCCATCGAAGGGGATGATCGTTTCAGGGCATCCGACATCGAATTCAAACTCCCCACCCCCTCCTACACCATCGACACCCTGGCCTACCTGGAAGAGAAATACCCTGACAGGGAGTTCCAGCTGGTGATGGGGGCCGACGGACTACGCACCTTCCACAAATGGAAACACGCCGATCTGATCACCCAAAAATACCACCGCCTCATCTACCCGCGACCCGGTATCGACCCAAACCTCATTGCCGCCACACCCAACGCCACGCTGGTGGAGGCCCCCCTGATGGAGATCTCCTCCAGCTTTATCCGCAAAGCCATCAAAGAGGGCAAAGATGTCCTCCACCTGGTACCCGCAAAAGCCTACACCTACATGCGGGAGATGCACTTCTATGAAAAGTAACCCTTACGCTCCTCGTTCATTTACTGAAAAAACCAGATATACTCATTCGGGCAACTTTACCACCAATATGCTCTCAAAACAACAGGACGATTTCACTCAGACTCCCAGAGTAATTCTTTATCTGTTACATTCTCCCAAAAATCAGGACAAGTATTCAGGTTTGCATACCCGCCAATATGGCATATTACTTCACCTGAACAATTCATGAACCGGGCATAAGGATCATAGCATCCAACACAGATATCCAATAAGAAACCTTCCTCCTCTTTATACTGGCACATAAAAATTATGGTCTTGACACCATTTATTGTATCCTCATGAATAATTTCATTTAACCAGGCCAGTTCATTTATTGGGTCTTCCACATTACAAAAAGGAGGCTCTGTTTCACGTCTGTTACAACCGATTATTATAAGGGCAAATATTAATATAACTATATGTTTATTAATCATTGTTATTATTTAATATCAAGTGCAGAACCTAATTCTGCCTCAAACTCACCATTAATAATTATACTATTTCCATAGTTCAGTGTAAGAGTTGCACCGCTTTCTACCGTAACATTCTCAACATCAATATTACAATTTTCTATTGTCGTGTTTGTGGAGATTGTTGTATTTTCCAAAACAGTTGTTGGATCATAGGAATCACCAACACCAACAGCATACCATGCATTTGAAACGCTTTCAATCTCCTGACTACACAAGCCAAATAAATCCTCTGCGGCCTCAATTGTATGGGTTCTTGCATTAGCAAAAGTCGTATTTGCTGTCATATATACACTTTCGGCACGGTATATTATTTCAGCTGCATCACCGATCCCTATACCTGAAATATCAAAAGCATCTCCATTATCATTTGAGTCTGCCCCCCCCTCAGATAGGAGATAAAACCAATGATTCATCACCCCACTATTTGTATGAACTCCACAACAGTCATTATAATCTGGATCATATGGATCACACACAGGTACACATCCAACAACATTAAACCACCACGTACCACTATAGGTGTCTGGTTGTTGCTCAGCATTTGGATTACTCATAGACCTACCTCCTGAATGTCCGGTCCGCAAATCAACATCTTCACCGATTGCCCATGTGTCTTTTGTTGCATCTGCATAATTCTCAACACACGCCCCCCAAATATCACTTAATCCTTCATTAATAGCTCCTGATTCAAGTTCGTAAGCTAAATTAGCGGTATTTTCACATACCGCATGTCCAAACTCATGGGCAACTATATCAACTGAAGTCAAGGGGTCAAAATCAATTCCATCTCCATCTCCTATTAATAATTCATTCCCCGTCCAATAGGCATTTACTAAGTTTATATCATAGTGAACATAACTTTCTATTAACGCACCAGCATTATCAAAACTGTTTCTATTATGCACTGTATTAAAATAATCATAAGTCATCATTAATCCCCAATGTGCGTCCAATGCAGCATTATCTTTATTCCCATTATCATATTCTGCAGCTGTCCAATCATTATTATTGTCTTCAAAGTCTACAGCACTTGAAAGTGTAGTGGAATTATTCAGGTTATAAGTAGCAACCCCGTTACCCCTACTACTATCTAGTAAAATATAAACACTTCCACTTTGTTCAGTTTCAATTGTCCTTGCTCCACTATATCTTGTTGCAGCAGTACCAGCAACAGAAACCATTATTGGGTTAATACGAATTATTTCACCATTTGAAGCATCAACAAATACAAAATCCCTGCTTAATGGAATTGTTGCATAAATATCAAATTTATAGGCAAGTTTAAAATAGTTTATTTCAGATAGTCTGTCTTTACAAATTACAATTTCCGCTTTTGGATAGAAAGTTGCCTCATTATCATTCTTTTTTCTTTTTAGCCATTGTTCTTCCGATGGCAATTGCCAAATGTACTCCTCTGCATTAATATATTCCAATGCGTGTTGTAATGCGGTTTCCTCCGATATTTGAGGTTGTGTATTAATCTTTAATGATGGTAAATATTCTCCGTTGGCAGATACAAATACTTCTCCCTTATAATGTAACCGAATATCAGAAAACTCAATTTTTACTCCTTTATAATATTGTTCATATCGCTCATGAGAGAAGCCAAGTTTGTCTTTCTCAATTGTTTTTTGAGCATCAATTCTAAACTTGAAGTCATTTGAGATTTGATAACGAGAAGTAAATACGGTTAAAGCATTTCTTTTATTTACTTTTGCTTTTGTTGTATCAATAATTAGTCTCGCCGACTTAAATTCTGTTATTGGAACCTGCTCCATATTCTGAGAAAAAAGACTGTTCGAACTCATTAACAATGTAATTATCATTACACTAATCAATATGATGAATATATATTTTTTCGATTTCATTTGACATTATTTACATAATTGATTTTCAATGCTAATACATACAACTTTAAGATCATATAAAGCTGGTTTACAAGAGGATACTCGAAAGTATCGCATTTACTCAATCAGTCAGTATCATTTGTTTCGTATCTATTAACTGCCCATCAGCAATAAGAGTATACATATACATTCCTGCATCCAATTCACTTCCATTGATTGTGATCTCACCACTACCTCTAAGATGCAATTCATTACTTCTTAGTTGCTTGCCATTCATATCGTAGATATATATCATCGCATTTCCCACCTGATCCTCCAAATAGTACTTGATTTTCGTTTCTTTAGAAAATGGATTAGGAGCATTTTGAAAAAGAGTTGTTGTCTGCTTATCAATATCCAAGTTGCTTGAAGACATTGTAATACTCTCAGTACCTTTTAATGAACCGGTATTCGCAATTAGTTGTTTAAGGTCTTCTATCTCTTCCTGTTGTTCTTTAATAGCTTCAAGCATAATAGGTATAAAACCATCATAGGATATTGAATAGGTACTTACCGTTGAATCAAAAGATACAAGTTCAGGGAGAATATCCTTGATCTCCTGTGCTACAAAACCATAACTTCTCCCGCCTGAAAACTCCGGAACTTCAATTTGCACTTTTTCAACCAGGACCTCCTGATCGTCCTCATTCTTTTCGATTATACTAACAGTATCAACATTGAGTTGCAATTCCCCCGAGTCGTACAAAGCCAGTAGTTCATCACATGTTTTGTACTCATAAGTTCTGCCCTTCACTTGAAGGAGCATATCCATAGCTGTTTTTCCATTAATTTGCTCGATGTTCTTTTTGTAAATTTGATCAGATATGACCCAAATTCCATAAGTACATCTCACTGATCCGTTGACGTCAAGAGCATAGGTAGTGACTGGCGTCATATTTATACCCAATGAAGTAGTAAACATCGGATAGACAGGGTGTTTAATAGATAGATATGATGTATTGAATGTACTTGATGATCCACCGATTGTGCTTATATTGGTGAGGTATATATACGGTACATTCATATAATTACTAACACTTAGACTTGGGCTGACATACAGACTATAATAGCTGCTTGGTGATGCACCAATACCGACTTTACCTGCTGAGTTCATCTCAATCTGAGCTTGGATTGAAGTCAAAAATGAAATTGAAACTACTGCGAGAAAAATAATTTTTTTCATTGTCAATGAATAATTTTAGGATTTAATGCTTGTGAAAAATTCCAGAAAACTAAAAAATGGCTTTTCAGTAAAAGAGAGAGTCAGGGTGTCCTGTGGTAGAATTTCATAATAAAATTATGGAATGAGCAGAACCATGTCAAGGGGGGGGGGGGGGCATGTTGTACAACATGTTTCTCCGATTAACCTGTTTGGATGCTTTACAAAATCTGAATATCAAAGCGTTATAGCGTTTTGGGTGTCCCGTGCGGAAAACAGAAAAAAGGGCAAAGATGTCCTCCACCTGGTACCCGCCAAAGCCTACACCTACATGCGGGAGATGCATTTTTATGAGAAGTAATCTATTAGCATTTCTGAAAAAAGCGTATTTTTAATCAAATCATTTTGATGATCAATATTGGAAAGCAAATAGAATATTGGATAACCTCAGCAAAATCGGATCTCGATACCGCTGAACTGCTGATTCATGAATACAGGTATACTCATGGTTTGTTCTTTTGTCATCTGGCCATCGAAAAAGGATTTAAGGCTCATGTAGCAAAAACTACAAACCAAATGCCTCCCAAATCCCATAACCTGATATATCTTCTTGACCTCGCTAAAATAACAATATGTGAACAGGATGAGGATTTTCTGGGTGTACTAATGAAGTATCAACTGGAAGGAAGATATCCTGATTATAATCCCGTTATTCCATCAGAGACAAAAGTTACTGATTATCTTAACAGATCAAAGGCATTGTTAATATGGCTAGAAAGGAAATTATAATAAAAGTATCCGACTACATAAAAATCCTGAATGAATCAGGAGTGCATATTGAGAAAGCATTTCTCTATGGAAGTGCTGCCCGAAATGAGGAAAATACAGAGAGTGATATTGATGTAATGTTGGTATCAAAAAGATTTGATGATAAAACGGATGATCATGTGATTGGATTGATTTGGCGTTTGACACGAAAGATAGATCCAAGGATAGAACCTTATGCAGTTGGTCTTGATAGATTCATACAAGATGATGTATCACCACTCTTGCAGCTTGTGAGAAAAGAAGGTATTCTAATAGATTTATAGTGTTTTCCATGAGGGCAAAGAGATACCCCACCTGGTACCCGCCAAAGCCTACACCTACATGCGGGAGATGCA
>JBDLIU010000244.1:0-6759 GCA_039714715.1 Bacteroidota bacterium | reverse complement strand
TCTCCCCTGCCCTTACAGAAGCAAGCTTCTGACGGGCATGGAATCGAAAAAACCACCATGCCGATGGCATGATGGTTTGTTTCTTTGTCGGGGTAGCGGTACTACATTATTCCTCTATCTACTTGATTTACAATTATTGATTTACACGCATTTTTCATAAATATTGCGTTCCTACACGCATATATAACCCTACAACCCATGTTTTTATTGATTTTTCTATAGTTTTGTGAAATAACGAATATTTCCACGCACTATGCAAAAAATATCCATAGACCAGCAAGGGACATTTAATGTAAGAATCTTTACGCAAAACAGACAGAAGAAACAAGGCTCGAACAAAGGAAAGGTCAGAATTGAAGTCGAAATTTTAAAGTATCAATACTTGGGTACTGGCAGGAATCAACGGGAACGCATACTTATTGACACCATGCAATGGGTAGACCCTCAACACTGGAACAGTAAAACCGAGAAACTTAGTAAGAAGGAAGAGAACTTCGTTGTCAAGAATAACAAAATCAATCGAACCTTTGCCCAAGTATTTGGATTCATCAGCAGCAAGGGGCAGCAGGAAATAGACCAGACGGAGATTGAGGATGTTGACTTCAAGAAACTAAGAGCACTGTTCCCAAACAGACAAGAAAACAGGAAAACATTTGTGGACTGGATTGAACTTTACTATAACGACCAGAAGGATGCAAAGAAACCCCACGGCACTGTAAAGGAATTTAAAACAGCCATGAACAGGGTCAAGGCATTCGACAAATTTCGTGGAAAGGTCACCAGACTGGAACACATCAACCGCTTGTGGTCAAAAGAATTTTACAAGTGGATGGTAAACGATGCTAAAAACCCAAAAAACGAAAGCGGCAAAGGCTATAGCAAAGGGACTATTCACAAAACTTACGTTATTATCAAAGAGGTTCTGAACGACCTGTGGAAAAACAGGGAAGATTACAACGTGCCAGAACTCACGGATAAATACAAGGACAAAGGATTTATTAAAGGGAAGCGAAGCCGTAATAAACCCAATGCAATGACGATTGAACAAAGGGAGATTTTATACAGGCAAGCGTTTAACACCCCATATTTAGAGAAATGCAGAAAGATGATGTGCCTCCAAGCCTTTACTGGTATTAGGTGGGCAGACATCAAGAGAATAAGTCCTGAGAACATCGTAGACGGTTTTCTGGTCTTCACACCACAAAAAACGGAAAAGTACGATGTTGAGGTTGTACAACCCCTCAACAAAGAGAGCCGAGCACTACTTGAAGAAGTTAACTATGACACCAGTGTCTACGACACATCAAATCAAAAATACAACGAATATATTCAGATAGTAATCGAGAAACTGAGAGAGAAATTTCCCGATGCAAAATTCAGAAAGAAATATACCAGCCATAACTTCCGAGATACCTTTATTTCCATTTGTGTTGAAAAGGAGGTCAATTTCAAATCCATACTGTTATGGGTGGGGCAGAGTTCCTTTGCCGTAATGGATAGGTACGTGGAACTGAGAGACGAATTTAACAGGAAGGAGATGACCAAACTGGAAAGCAAAAGAACCTTTCAAGAAATCATGGAATCAAATAAGCGAATTGCTGAACGTGAATCGTTCGGTGAAGATGCAAATCATCTCGTACCAGATATAGATTTAAAAGTGCACCCAGAGGAATTGAAGGAACTGAACAAATTCAAAGACCCGATATAGTTCCAGATTAAAAATGAGAATGGTATTATCCGATTCCCATGCTGAGAGTTTATTTCACGGGAGTAGCTTTGTAATGTAGAGCATCAGTTTCCCAAGCTGAGGGTCGGGAGTTCGAACCTCCTTTCCCGCTCATTGATTAACAGAGACTTAACTTATCATCTGGTTAGGTCTCTGTTTTCATTTGCACCAATTTTTGCACCACAACTATTATCTTTTACGATTTGTGATTTTTATTTTCAATTTTTTTTAAACTTCGAGTAATCGCCTGTGTATCACCCCTGTAGGTATTTCTTGTCTTCGATTCTTGTTTTAGCAAATCTCGGATACCTTGATTATCAAAATGTTATGAATATAGAGGGAATGGTGGGGGGCTACCCCGTGGGGGTATCATATCGTGAGGGTACGTGTAAATAATGGTTGCTACTCTTGTTCACGGACACCATGCCCAGTACTAACAACTATCTCTGAAACGTCATGACAATTAAAACCAATCAGGAGTTTATGAATTTCCTTATTACGAATTACCAGTTCAGGCACTGCAACGCTGTCCGAACCGATAAAGTTGACTTCCAGATTATATGTCCCTGCTTCAAGAATCAAAAGAAACTCACCATCGAAATCCGAAACCGCACCAATTTGCTTCCTTGTGTCAACCTCTGTTAAAACAACAGAAGCACCAATCAACGGTTTGTAATTGACATTGCTGAGTATATGCCCGTAAATTATGGACGAATCTGCATCAATTCGGTTTGTTGCATGCATTAGAACTGTTGATTCCGTTGAATCTGGACAAACCGATGCATATTCTGAGACTATCATCTCCTTTGTCATTTCTTTTGTTCCAGAGCAGGAGTTAATAATCAGGATACCAATTAAGAGCAGGTATGGAGTTTTCATAATTTGGGTATGCTATGGATGGTAAAATGTTACAAACATTTGGGAAGGCTCGTGCCAGATAATCAGTCCTTCCCTTAATTCAGGTTCTCCGTATTCAACTAACTGCCCCGTAAAATCATCGATATACTGTTTTAAACCAGCACTGTCCATCCCTTTTCGTTCTAATGTAGCCTTACCCATATCATATGCAAAGTCATAAAGGTGGGCATACTTTTCTTTTTCATGAACAGTAGGCAACGCATGTTTTAACGCAACCGTAAAGGTTATCCAAACATCTCTTGTGCCATAGTCGAATTCTTCCCTGTCTGATATCCATAAATATGGGTTGGTTAAATCATGCACCCATAATTCTGCCCCATTTCTTGACCAGTTGGTGTGTTGGTAAACCGTATCATTCTTCACCCAAATCCGATTAACAATAGTATCGAGTGGCTCAACACCATCAATATTTGCGATTATGAGGACGGTTGTATCTGCTGGCAATCCCGTGAATTGTGAAATCGTTGAAAGAACCTCTGTGGCAAACTCTGCTTCCCGCTCAGTGCCATCCATTTGGATTGATTTCAGTTTTGTCAAATAGTCGGAATCCACAGGCAATACATCAGCAGACGGGAGTGCTACATCAGGTTGAGAAACTTCTTTACTACTGGTTTTTACATTTGTATCGCACCCATACAATATGCTAACTGCTACTAATATTTGAAGGAGATTTCTAAATTTCATTGCGATTGTTTAAATGTTGTTTTATTATGCTTACGGTTGCTATTTTCTTCTCAACACATAATCTCCTGTCTGTTCGCATATATATGGTTTGCCTTTTCTCATGGTTAGATTTTTCATGCCATACGCAGTGAAGTAGTAGAGTCCAACAGTGCTCCCCTTTGTACTCGTGAACTCGGCATCATCAAATTGGCAATAATTGCTTGTTCTAATTATTTCAATATCGTAATCATCCACCTTTGTTTTTGTGGGTAATCCCCCAACACCATTGTGTATGCTTAGTAAACGAATCTGAATTTTCGATTTGATATCAAAAAATATTGAATCAAGTGTTGTTGGTGTACCATTATCAACATTCCAGTCTTTAGAAATTACGAAACCATTATTTGTTATATCCAAAATAACCGATTGGAAATATTTCTTTCCATTTATTACGAAATCATAAACTCCATTCTTGGCTAATAAAAAACCGTGTGCTTGGTAAGTTGGGAGTATCATGGAATTTAATACAGTGATTCCTTTACGTTTGAATTGAATGGCATAACTTTCATCGCATTTCCTAATAATTCTATTTTCTACTACTAAACGACCAGATTGGTTTTCATACTGTAAACTACCATCATTATTAAATCTGGCTCGGTATATTTCAGCACCTTTAGAATATATCACTGAATCTTTTAGCACCCCGTCTTTTGTAAACCAAGTCCAAATTCCAAGTCGGACAATATCATCAGTACCTTGAATAGGTGCATACTTGCCATACATCTTGTGGTATATGCTTTTGTTAATCACATTCATGAAATATACCCCACTTGTGTCGCTATAATACCACGCTTTTATCTGTCCATCCTCAGAATACTCAACTATGGTATCGTTAACATTCTCAGTGCTTGATGGATTTTGAGCCTTTACATTAAATGCAAAACAGACTAATATTGCAAATAACGCTATCTGTTTACCCATGCTATTGCTTTTTTTCTCACCTAACATATTAATGCAAATAAGTATTGTTAATTAAAAACCAAAGGTAACCATTCATACGCTTTGATTACCAAACAATAATAACAAATTGCTCCTGACATTCTTTCTTCCGAAAAAGCCATAAGAAGCCGCTAATGCGGGATTCTATTATAACGGAGCAAAGGCTGTGCCGAGTTTTTGAAAGAAACTATTGAAATTACAATGAAAGGTACAAGTCACCTATCTCCTTCTCACGAATACCAAGATATGTTTTGGTAATTTTTACGGAACTATGGTTGAACAGGTTTCCCAATAGTATCAGGGACTTCTCTGAATGGTCATTCAACTCCCATACACGCCTTCCAAGCGTTTTTCGGAACATATGGGTACTGACCTCTTCTGGTTCAATTTGAAGCCTGTATTTAACCGCTAACTGCTTTAAACGCCTGTTTGCATATTGGATATTGATAGGTTTGTTACCGTCCTTATTTGCAAAAATCAGTTCGGTTTCATTCTCAATCCCCATTTTCTGGTACATGCGTTTAATTATATCGGAAAGATGTTTGTTGATGTGTATTACTCGCTCCTTTCGGGTTTTTCCCTCAACCACAACCACCTTATCCAGTCCCAATAAATCTACCCATCTTAGTTTGCAGAGGTCGCCATAACGCAATGCAGTGTAAGAACCAACGGCAAACAACAACAAGAACCGATACTCACCATCACGTTCCAGTTTTTGCAAAAGTACCAGCATCTCGTTCCAATCAAGAAATGAGGTTTTTGTTTTCTGTCCTTTTAAACTCATAATAGTATCTTTTATAACTGTTAATATATATAAGTGATACGTAATTGTGAAACGAAAGTTACAATTATTCTGTATCACGCTGATTTATTGTTTCTTATGAATTTTCGACTGGTATCACTTAGTACAAAAGTGATACTTGTTTGCTGACTCTTATGCCGTGAACAAATACCCCCTGAGAAATTCTCGCTGGAGTAACGGGAAAAATATTTGTGTTGGAGCTACATTTTTTTCATTCTCCGCCCCTGATATGTAGAAACCACCGTAATAATGCCATATCCAAACCCAAATCAATAATCAACATCAACCTTTAGAACCCCAATAATTGCCCCCATATGGCGGTAAAATGACCTTTATGGTACAAGTTTATGCACCCTACCGGGTGCAAAACTTTTTTGCTTCGTATTTATCTGAAACGAAAGTATGATTGAAGTCAGTGAAGAAGCAAAAATCAGTAACAGTCAACGGTTAGAAGCCATAGGGAAGATGCTCAAAGAAATACGTTTTTCAGAGGGCAGGAATCAGGATGAGTTCGTAGAATGGGGTGCTTCCAGACGCCAAATTCAACGAGGTGAGCATGGCTTAAACCTTCGTTTGACCAGCCTGTTCAACTTGCTGGACTGTTATGGGTATTCACTGCATAAATTCTTTGAAGATTTGGAGTGACAGAAAAAAAATGCTGTAGTTGAGGAAAAATCCTTGACAAACGGGCACATCCATGTTATCTTTGTGGTGCTGCAAGCATAAAGCATATTCGTTTGAGAATGGTTAGTAGGTGCAGCGTCCCATTGAAAGAAGAAAGACTGTAGTAGACCCACACTGTAAAGATTCTCCACTGTAATAGACAATCACTGTGAAAATTTAGCCTTGGTGCTAAATCGTTTTTAGGTTCTTTTCAACCCAAATCCAAAGGGTTGGCTTTCTTCGAACGATGGCAAATTCCCCGAAACCTTATTGGAATCCCTGTCAAAGTCAAGACTGATACATAGTGGTTAATAGCCACGGTAAAATGACGCAGAGTTCAACTCCAACCCTGCATGAACAACAAGGAGAATAAACACATTTTGTCATTGGTTATTAGTAAGCAGAGGACGACTATTATTGGCGTTAAAAACCAAGGGTGCACTGGTGTGAAGACTTCCAACAACCCGATACCATCAGTCAATAATATTCGAGTAAAACATCCAGATGATGGTGGTATGCTGGATTACCTGAAGTACAGGTGGGGGAGCAAATGCTGATGCTTACGGCTACAATATTCATTTCGTTTAATTGAACTTGTATGAATATCTCTTTGTTTAATGATTGCTATTTTCAATAATGCGTATATATTGTTTAATATCAGTTATTTAAACTTGTCTATCAACGATTACGCTGTTGCGGGTAGATGGGGGATAAAAAGACTTCGTGTGTCCGATACCCAACAAATTTAATGAGGTCAACTAATTCCCGACAAAAATTCCTGATTTGATGAATGCTAAAATTTCTATTGTATTTTTTCACGCACTTTTACACGCAATATGCAAAAACCCGCTCTAACTTGCTGTGTTAGAGCGGGTCTTTTCTAAAGGTGGTCGGGGTAGCGGGATTTGAACCCACGACCTCGTCGTCCCGAACGACGCGCGCTACCGGGCTGCGCTATACCCCGAATTGGAGGGCAAAAGTATAAAAA
>JBDLIU010000243.1:0-6762 GCA_039714715.1 Bacteroidota bacterium | reverse complement strand
ATCGTCACCAACATAGAAATAATATGAATGGTACAGCTGGAAGCGGTATGGATAGTATGAGAAGTATGGGTGGTAATAAAGGTGGCGGTAAACGTTAAATCTATTTTTCCTCTTTAAAAAGTAAAGAGTATGTTTTGTACTGTAAATTACAATGATAAGTTACTGTATATGAACATACTCTAAGACTTAATCTACCCATTGAGTTTTTTATACAGTTCTATTTTTGAATTTACATGATACTTGTTAAAAATATTTTTCATATGTGTTTTAATAGTATTAATGGATAGGTTTAAATACTCCGCAATTTCAGGGTAAGATTTACCACTTATTACTTTCTTTACAATACGTTTCTCTTTCTCAGTAAGAAGTTTGAAATTTTCATCTACACGTATACATTTTGTATAAAGGATATTGTAGTGTTTGTCATGAAGAGGCTGTAATAAGGTTTCAAAAATTGCTTTTGTCTCTTCAAGTTTTTTTATATTTATATTTACCTTTTTTTTAAACATGAAACATATATATCCTATTACCTGTGTATTATCATAGGCATATATAGGCATTGTTATTGCATCTTTTAATTTCAGTTCTTTAGTAAAATCAAGCGCTTTTTTTTGAGAAATGAATCCTTTAAACAGTTCATGAAAATTAGTAGCATGATAATATTTATTATCAAACATAAAGTGATCATGACAATTTTTTGTAAAACTTTCCCAAAGTAAGTTGTTGTTAGTAAAAATGTATTTTTCAGCTAAATTATGGAATTCATGGTGATCTTCCAAAATATACTCAAGTTTTATTTTCTCATTCTCATTCACATAAACAGCGATGAAATCTGCTTGTGTCATTTTACGATAATAATTTTTATCCTTATGTAACATGGCATTAATATTTCTACCTTGAATAACGCAAGACTGTAAACTTATAATTTTATGTAAGGTCTTATTATCTTGTATCTGCATTGATTTTACCTGTATTGTTTAATGTACACATTCTAACATAAGTTCATTATATCAAAGTATGTCACAATCATTTCATATAAAATAATTGGAAATAACCCTAAAGGGTGATGTATATGATATTTAATTGAGGTATAATATAATTATGTGTGGACTTTTCTACATAAATTTTTTACATAGAAGGAGAGGTTGTGAAGAAGATAATTTTTTTCATAAGTACGCTATTAGTCAGCTCATTGTTTATAGTTGGCTGTGGAGGTGGAAGTAGTAGTGGAACTACTGATAGTAATGATGGCGGTGATACTACCGCACCAGTAATAACGATTTTAGGGGATAATCCAGTTTTTCTGGATGTGGGTGATCCCTATACAGATGAAGGTGCTACGGCAGAAGATGATGTTGATGGACCTGTGCCAGTAAATGTTTCAGGTGATGTAATAGATACTTCTGTTGAAGGTGCACATCAAGTTATCTATACGGCTGAAGATTCATCAGGAAATATTGCTACGAAAATAAGAAGTGTATATGTTGGTGATGTGTTTAATCCTCCATCAGAAGATGATGATGGTATTATAGATTCTCCATTGGCTTGTGAGACGACTGATGTTAGTAACGATAATCTAGACAAACTTGCTGAAGATTTTAATGCAAGTAGACCGATTACTAAAAGAAATGTATCATCTACATCGACAAGCGATCCAAATAGACATAATCCTACATCACATAATACTCCAGAAATGTTAGGTGCACTAGTAGTTCCAACATTGCCTAGTGGTGAAGTAGATACGAATATAACAGAACCATTTGTTCATCCTATACTTGTAAGTTATAATCAACAAATAGTTGGTGATTATGAAATGGGAGATGGTAGTGCTGATATCGGAGATCCAGAACATGTAGATGGCGTGTTTGTTGCTTTGTCTTTAAATAATGGTAATAATTGGATAAGACGTAATATTTCGGACTCAACAGATAAAACTTCAATGCAAGTGCTTTGGGATCTAGATATAAATGCTCCAAAGATAAATTATCCTGGACATGCACAAAAGCCAACAATGGTGATTGAAGGCAATAACATTCTTGTTGCTTGGAATGACAAATACTGTCCAAGTGGTGACCCGCTTAACCTAGAGCAAAATGAGACAGATGGTTATCCTACAGATTACTTTAAAGTAAATGGAACACAAGGTTCGATCGATTATGCGCAAGCACAAGATGGTTCAAGGGAAGTAATGATAGCACCTAATGGTAAAGAAGTTTATGAAGTACCATTCTCATGTGTATGGACAGCTAGAGGGTTCTTTAATGAAGAAAATCTTAGTATCGATTGGCATCAACCGATGCAGCTTACTACTGGCCTAAGAGATTCAAATCATATCAATCTTGCAGCTTCTGAAGAGGGTATTTCTATATTATGGCATGAAGACACAGTCGGATTAAAGTCAGGTAAAGGTGCAGGTCCTGGTGAAGGATGGAGTGGTGCAACTACTGGTCATGGTACAGATATCTGGTATACATCTATCAAGTTCGGAGCTGAGTTTGAAGATATAAATGAAACTAAGAGTGCTGATCAGAATGGAACTTTTTCTCTTAATAATTTCCACTATCCTGTACGTATAACAGATAATGAAAAATGTGCACTAGTGGATGAGACAAAATTATATTGTGAATACTTCTGTGACACTTATCTATCTGCGTTGCCAGATGGTGGTAAAGATGAGAATGCAGTTGAACGTTGTTTGACGTATGATACAGATATGCTTACTGGTGATCAGACTATACTTGATGGTGATACCGGTGCTTCTAGACCAGCATTGACTCATCTTACAACTAATGCAGGACAAACTATTGTTGTGATGGGGTATGAAGAGACAAAAGGTCTTTCACTTTCTGATCCGGGTACAGCAGATCAAGATCAAGGTGCTACAGAAACTAATATCTCTGCAGAAGGTAAATCTGTTTATTTCGAAAGTTTCACATTTGGTGCGATAGATGATGTTAATCTAAGTCATGATTTTGCTACTATTATGCAAACAGCACAAATCCCTATGGTAAGTGCGGGTAATATAGTAAACGTTCCGGTTCCTTCAGTAGAAGATCCATATGCAATTGGTGAGCATGTAACAGGTGAAGATATCTTTGAAAATGCACGTCGTTTGGTTATAGGTACTCAGATCGATCAATGTGATGCTGCTGTACCGGGTGCATTTAATTTTGCCTTCATGTATAAGCAGTCATTTGAGACACAGGGTGCATCATCAGATATGTTCATTAGATTAAATGATGGATTAACATATGAAGATTTTACAACTTTAGGTGACCGTAATGTAACTAATGTATCTGCACAAATGAACAAAGATATGGCAGATCTTAATACATCAAATTATGTGCCAGTATGGGATGAAACCAACCTTGATGATCAAACGTGGGAAAATCCATATGAAAATACATTCTCACCTCGTATATTCCTCCGTAAAAATAATATCTATACAGGATATGAATATACTCCAGATGAAAATGCAACGGCACAGGAGCATTTCCCGAGTAACTTCCATGCTCATATATATAGAGGGGATACTCAAACTTGGGATATAATGCAAAATGTTACACAGGTAACTAAGGCGGATGTAACAACAGTGGATGCAAGATTCTTCACGACACCAAGAGGTGATGCAGCCAGTCCACTACACTCTGATTGGAGTAATCCGAATGTACTCTTTGTAACATGGGGTACAGTTGAAGGAATTGGAGAAGATAGAGCAGAAGCAGACCTTCACTTCACACGTTCTACGGATGATGGTGTAACATGGGAGTTCAATGCAACAACTGCTGATACAAACTCAACATTCCTTGCAGCCAGAGATGGTAGTATTGTTCAGGAAAAAGAGGTAGAGAGTTTCGCATCACCAGATGGTTTAACGATCTACAATGTATGGCTTCAAGAGGTGGAATTCGAGGACTATAATAGTAGTGATCCGTTCCATGGACTTGATACTTGGTTTGGACGTGTTGACTTTAATGAGTCAATAGTTCAATAAAACTTAGACAAAGTGAGATTTTTCTCACTTTGTCAAATGAACCCTTTGACTTCATAAAAATATGAAATATCAATGGGTTCAATATATATTTTAATTTTAGGTTTGTATAATATTTTAAGCAAATAATAATTATTTGTTTGCAATATCATATAAAAAGGGAGAAAAAATGATAAGAAAAAAAGGGAAAAATATAGCAGTAGTAGGTTTGATCGCTGCATTTGCTTTGACAAATGAAGCGCAAGCTTTACCGATGATGACAACTCAGACAGGGATGGATTGTACGGGGTGTCATACACAGATCATGCCAAGACTCAACAAGTTTGGTAGAAAGTTTGCTGCATCAGGTATGACGATGAGTAAGCAAGTCAAAGACATGAAAAATGATAGTGAAACTGGTATGGATCTTAATCCATCAATGTTGATAAAATCTAAATATATCAGAACATGGGATAAACCAGATGGGAAAGGTAACATTAAAGAAGATGATACTAATGATGGTGACTTATCTATAGTACGTATGGCTACATTATATTATGGAGGACGTGTTACAGAAAATATTGGTGGAACATTAAATTTAGGATGGAGAGAGCATGAGGGTGCATCTATATCTGGAAAAGTAACCTATGCACAAGCTATAGAAGATGGATACTGGGGACTAACAGCTTATTCTACGCAAAGTCTTGGGCCATTTGCCGGTATGGAATTCTATAATACAGGTTTGTATAGACCTTTAAGAATGTTTGACACGAAGATCTATAGCAATGCAACTCAATCTACAAAAGTAGGTGGTCAAAGTGCAACAGGATTACAAGCCTATTATGATAAAGATAATCTTGTTGGTGAGGGAGATCACTTTTTTGTAACCTTGGGTATGTATACACCTACGCAAGATAATACAAATGCAGATATCCAGATGGCTGATAATATCCTGCCTTTTGCAAGAATAGCATATGAATATCCCATAGGTGATTATAATGTAATTCTAGGTGGATTTGCCATAGTAGGTGGAGATTATGTCTCAGAGACAGATAATATTGAAGTCAAAAGAGAGACTTATGGAGTGGACCTTCAGGTCGAAGGTACTATAGCAGATAGAGAAGCCACATTGACTTCAACATATGTTTTCAAAAACAAACTAGAGTATACAGGTTTAGGTGCGCAGTTAACGGATCATGTAGAGGATGTTGACAATGAATCATTTTCTATAGAAGGTGCCATAAGTGTAACGCCTGATATCGTTGCAAAAGTAGCCTATATGACATTTGATGATCATTATCTATATGATGGTAGAGGTGAAGGGGATGATGGTGAGAATTACTTGAAAAACGATGTAAAAGATCTTGATTCTGCTATTAATATAGGTTTGGACTATGGATTTGTAGTACATGGAACACCAATTAAACTAGCAATAGAGTATGCTTGGATGAATCCATATTTGGATAGAGTAGAAAATTATGAGAGTTTTATGGCAACATTTACTTTGCCTTTATAACCCATATTTATAAGTATAGTTAAAGTAAAAAAGGAAAATAAATGAAAAAATTTACATATTCGGTGGCAGCATTAGTGGCAATGAGTACGATTTCAAATGCAGGTGGAGACATAGTAGCAGTTGAACCTGTTGCTGAAATTATAGCACCTGTTGTTGACAGTGGTTTTTATGTAGGTATCGCCTATAGTGCAGTAAACTTCTCATCTGATTATGATGGCGAGAACATCAATGATAGTTGGACGGGAGAGTATACTGAAGACTATGATTCAATAATGCTTCAGGTGGGGTATAAAATCAATAAATACTTTGCTGTAGAAGGTAGATACTGGGATTCATATGGGGATGCAGAATGGGTTAATGAAGGAAATGGAGCAAACCATAGTGGAGAAGGTTCTTTTACCTGGAAGGAGAGCGGAACTTATAGTGATGCTGAATTTACAGCATGGGGGCTCTATGTTAAACCAATGTACCCAGTAACCGAGGCCTTTGATGTTTATGCATTGCTTGGTTATGGAAATAATACCTTGAGTTATGATGGAGTTGATGAGTTGGATGAAAATGGTTTCCAATGGGGTATCGGTGCATCATACGACCTCACAGATAACTTTGCTCTATTTGCAGATTATGTACGGATGCATGCAGATGAAACGAGCTCTACGGATAGTACTGGTGGTCGTAATGGTTCCGCTTGGACTGGTGACATCATTAATGACGATACTATTTATACTCTAAACTTCGGGGTAACTTACAAGTTCTAAAATATTTTTTGCTAAGCTTTTTAGGCTTAGCAGAGATTAAAACAATTGAATTCCATCACCGCTATCTTCATCTCGTTTATTAAATACACATTGCTTGTTTAATTCTCTCTTGATTTAACTTCTTTATCAGTTTTGTCGAAAGTTCGCCATAACGTTCTTCATCAAGATTTAAATCAGCCTGTATCTCTACTTGTGGCATTTCATCAGCCCACGCTTTAAGCACTTTTAACTCTTTTTTGGTCAATTTGACCTTGAGTACTTCTAGTAGCTCTTCAGGCGCTTTAAGAGGGTTTACAAGCTTTTTAATGTGTTTTTCTATTTCTTGGTTTAATGTATTCATTTTATTCCTATTTTAGATCCTGAAATAAATTCAGGATGACGTATTATTTTGTAATTTGCATGATTAGTACATATCCAAGTCCAGCTAGGAGTATGGTACCAAAAAGGTTAAGAGCCATATTTGCAAAGGCATGTAAGTAATGACCTGACTGGAGCAAAAAGAAGCTCTCTATGGCAAA
>JBDLIU010000242.1:0-6776 GCA_039714715.1 Bacteroidota bacterium | reverse complement strand
AATACCGGCTTAATAAATTCACCCTGGGTTGAAAGAACAAGCACACTACCCACGATCGGGAATGTGCATGAAAATGACACCAAAGCCAAGGTAAAAGCCATAAAGAAAACGCCAATCAATCCGCCACGATCTGATTGCTGGTCCATTCGGTTTACAAATCCACTAGGCAGCGTGATTTCAAACAGACCCAGAAATGACAATGCAAAAACGAAAAATACGAGGAACACAAAAATGTTTGGGAACCAGTGTGTAGCCATGTTATTTAAAGTATCTGCCCCGAAAAGTACGGCTGTAAGTGTTCCAATAATTGTGAAAATAAGAATAATGGATATCCCAAAGATCATGGCCTTTCGTACACCATTGCCCCCGTTTTCATTCTCCTTTAAGAAGAATGTTACTGTCATTGGGATCATTGGGAAAACACAAGGTGTTACCAGGGCAAGTAATCCTGAGACAAAGGCAAACAATGCAAATCCCCAAAAGCTTTTTTCTTCAGGGGATGAAATGGAAGCCTCTTCATCTATCTTTTTTTTTACAACTATCTCGATGCCAAAACTTGACTGTGTAAAATCATCCTCGAAAGGAATACACTGGCCATTCACCTCACTACATACCTGGTAGCTCATTGAGCCACTGAAGTTAAGCGATTCATCAAGCACCTTTATTGTTTGTCTGAACTCTCCCTTTTCTTTAAAATAGGTATAATCCCCCTCAAAGATATCATCATAGCCTTTCTTTGGATTAATGGCTTTTAATCCACCAACAAGCTCAAAACTTTTGTTGGCTTCCAGAATCAGTTCGGTAACCATTGGGCCTAATTCCGGATCAAAATCTGATGAATAGAGATACCATTGCGGATCTATAGTTGCTTTGAATATCAGGTCTATCTCATCTCCAACTTTATATTCTGATGTTGAGAGCTCAAATTTCCATTCGTTGGGTCTTATTATTTGTGCCTGTGCTACTGTGACAAATAATAATAGTATTGGCAGTAATATTTTTCTCATACTCTTTCTCATGAATCTTACAGATAAACGATTCAAACTAAATTTAGTTCCTACAAAAATATTATAAGTTCCTAATATTATTAAGTGCTTAAGGTTACAAAGTGCTTATAGAACATAGGAATTGTTTCTATTCCCTTATAATAATTGAATACACCATAATGCTCGTTAGGCGAGTGAATAGCATCCGAATCCAGGCCAAAACCAAGTAGCACCACATCCATTTTCAGCACTTCTTTAAACAAAGCTACAATAGGTATACTTCCTCCTTCACGAGCAGGAATTGGCGTTTTTCCAAATGCTTCTTCAAATGCTTTGCTGGCTGCCTGGTATGCAATGGAATCGGTTTGCGTAACACTTGGTAATCCTCCGTGGTGGTAGGTTACTTTAACCTTTACACTATCCGGAGCCAGAGAAATAAAATAGTCTTCAAATAATTTGCCTATCTCATCATGATTCTGATCTGGTACCAGACGCATTGATATCTTAGCATGTGCTTTAGAAGGCAAAACTGTTTTCGCTCCTTCTCCGATATAGCCCCCCCAGATTCCGTTTACATCAAGTGCAGGGCGGGTACCCGCTCTTTCGAGGGTAGTAAAACCTTCTTCACCCATAACAGCATTTATTCCCAATTCTGCTTTGTATTCTTCTAAATTAAAAGGCGCTTTGTTTAGGGCAACCCTGTCTTCAGTAGAAAGTTCAGCTACTTTATCGTAAAATCCAGGTATGGTTACATGGCCATTATCATCTATAAGTTTGCTGATCATATCACTCAGCACATTGATAGGATTAGCAACAGCACCTCCATAAACACCGGAATGCAGATCACGATTAGGGCCTGTTACCTCCACTTCCATGTAGGTTAGCCCTCTTAAACTAACACAGATAGAAGGGATATCATTGGCAATCATACTGGTATCTGAAATAAGGATCACATCACCTGCCAGTCTTTCTTTATTCTCATGAACAAATTCTCCCAGGTTCTCTGAACCAATTTCTTCTTCGCCTTCAATCATAAACTTTACATTACACGGCAGACTGTCAGTATCCATCATGGCTTGCAATGCTTTTACATGCATATAGAGTTGCCCTTTATCATCGCAGGATCCACGAGCATAAATTTTCTCATCCCTGATCTCTGGCTCAAATGGCGGACTGTCCCAAAGTTCATATGGATCAGCAGGCTGAACATCATAATGCCCATAGACTACTACTGTAGGAAGATTTGCATCAATGATTTTCTCTGCATATACAACCGGATTACCATTGGTCTCAATAAGTTCAGCGTTGTCGCACCCGGCTTCCAGAAGTCTTGCTTTGATGGTCTCCGCTGTCTTAATTATGTCATCAGCAAACTTAGCATCTGCGCTAACAGATGGAATTCTTAACAATTCAAATAGTTCGTCCATAAACCGTTGTTTATTATTCTCTATGTAGGCTGATAATGCTGCTTTATCCATGATTTTTATTTGTTAAGATTGATAACAAATATGCTAATATTTAATTTGTTAATTATATCCATTTAGCATAATGTGAAATTGCAGTTGTAACGTTATTTTGATGCCAAATTTTTAATGAAAATTTTTTTAATTTTTTTTTGTCCAATACGGTTAAAACTTTTGATTTAAGTTTCTTTGCGTAAAGTATTATTAATCAAATTTTTAACAGCTCAATAAGTTGGGAAAGTGTGACTTGCCCCTTATTTTATCGCTATATATTTTATTAGTTTTTGTCTAATTTTAGTGCGAAATTGACATGCGTCTCCCGAGATAAAAAGATGAATTTCAAAAACAGAAGCTGTCTTTTTATGAACGCTTTTTAACAACCTTTTTGTAAACATTTAATACAGAGAACCTTAGCTTAATTATGCCTGATAACGCAAACAAAGGAGAACAACTGGAGATCACATTGCAACGGCAAAAAGTAGCCGAACTACAAAAAGAACTTACCAGCTATGAGTACGACTATGTAGTTGAAAAATCGAAAGAGTATTTTGATGGTGATGAATTAGCTGCCAATGTATGGATTAGCAAATACGCTTTAAAGGACTCACAAGGTAACATCTATGAGACCAATCCGGATGATATGCATCACAGGCTCGCTAAAGAAATAGGGAGGATAGAAGCTAAGTATCCTCAACCGATGTTGGAAGAAGAAGTATACGATCTTATTAAGGGTTTCAAATACCTGGTGCCCCAGGGTGGCCCAATGACCGGTATAGGGAATCAATTCCAGATAGCTTCTCTTTCTAATTGCTTTGTGATTGGTAATGAGGGTAACTCCGACTCCTATGGCGGCATCATGAAGACCGACCAGGAGCAGGTCCAACTCATGAAGAGACGTGGTGGTGTAGGTCACGACCTCTCTCACATCAGACCATCGGGAAGTGCTGTAATGAACAGCGCCCTTACTTCAACAGGTGTTGTTCCTTTTATGGAGCGATTTTCTAATTCTACCCGAGAGGTAGCCCAGGATGGACGTAGGGGAGCACTGATGCTGAGCATCTCTATTAAACACCCGGATGCTGAACATTTTATTGATGCAAAGCTAGACGGCACTAAAGTAACAGGAGCAAATGTCTCAGTAAGAATTGACGATGAATTTATGGATGCCGCGATTAACGGCAAACCTTACATTCAGCAGTACCCTGTTAATTCCGATAACCCCGATGTAAAAAGAGAAGTTGATGCCAGTGCCATTTGGAAAAAAATTGTTCATAATGCATGGTCATCTGCCGAGCCCGGTATTCTTTTCTGGGACACTGTTATCAAAGAATCTGTTCCTGATTGTTATCCCGATGAAGGATTTACCACCACATCTACGAACCCTTGTGGTGAAATCCCACTTTGTCCATATGATAGCTGCCGCCTGCTTGCTATTAATTTGTATAGCTATGTAGACTCACCTTATACAAGTGCTGCTAAATTTGATTTTACTAAATTCAAAGATCATGTTCGCTCAGCACAAAGAATAATGGATGACATTATAGATCTTGAAGTTGAGAAAATTGACAAAATACTTGAAAAGATTGAGGCTGATCCGGAACCTGATGAAATTAAGGGAGTAGAAGTAAACCTTTGGAAGAATATTCGCAAGAAATCACTGCAAGGCCGCAGAACCGGTGTGGGTATCACGGCTGAAGGTGACATGCTCGCTGCGCTTGGTTTAACATATGGCTCTGATGAATCAATAGCATTTTCTGAAAAAGTACACAAAACACTGGCAATTGAAGCATACCGTTCTTCAACTGAGCTGGCAAAGCACAGGGGAGCTTTTGAGGTGTTCGATGCAACAAAAGAAAAAGACAACCCTTTTATCAACCGTATAAGAAAAGCTGATCCTGATCTTTACCAGGAGATGCTTTCTCATGGCAGGAGAAACATCTCTCTCCTTACAATTGCTCCAACTGGTACAACCAGTTTAATGACACAAACCACTTCGGGTATCGAACCTGTGTTTATGGTTTCGTACAAAAGAAGGAGGAAAGTGAACCCTAATGACAAAGATGCTCGAACAGACATGATTGATGAGATTGGAGATCACTGGGAAGAATATCCTGTGTTCCATCATAACTTCACTACTTGGTTAAAAGTTAATGGTTATGACCTCGATGAGGTTGAGCAGATGGATGACAGTTCGCTTAACAAACTGATTGAGCAATCACCTTATCATAAGGCAACCGCTAATGATGTTGACTGGGTTAAGAAAGTTAAGTTACAGGGCACAATCCAAAAATGGATAGATCATTCAATTAGTGTAACCGTAAACATTCCTGAAGAAACTCCTGAAGAGATGGTAGCTCAGATTTACCAGACCGGCTGGGAAAGTGGCTGTAAAGGTGTAACCGTTTATCGTGATGGCTCCCGTTCTGGTGTATTGGTAGCTAAAGACAAGAAGAAAGAAAAGAAAGATGTTGACGAGAGCAACAAAATTATTGAGCACCATGCACCTAAAAGACCACAGATTCTTGATGCTGAGATTGTTCGATTCCAGAATAACCATGAAAAATGGGTAGCTGTAGTAGGAATATTTAATGATCAGCCTTATGAGATATTTACAGGTCCTGCTGAAGATTTCCTTTTCGTTCCGATATGGCTGGAAAATGCCTGGGTAATTAAAAACCGTAATGAAGAGGGTCGTAGCCAATACGATCTTCAATACAAAGATAAGCATGGATATAAGGTTACTATAGAAGGATTATCAAGATCGTTTAATCCTGAATACTGGAACTACGCTAAATTAATTTCCGGAGTGTTGCGCCATGGCATGCCAATACCTTATGTGGTTGATATGGTAAACAACCTTCATCTGAACGATGAGTCACTAAATACCTGGAAGAATGGTGTTGTGCGTGCCTTGAAGAAATTTATTCCTGATGGCACTATGCCAAGTCAGAACATATGCCCTGAATGCGGTGAATCGGCCCTGATTTATGAAGAGGGCTGCCTGAACTGCAAGAGCTGTGGGCATACAAAATGTGGATAATTTAACTACCGCAATACATACAGTTAAAAGTGCAGCTTTTTAGTTGCACTTTTTTTTATTTTTATTACCCTGAAGAATTCCCTGCGGGAAGTGTAGTTTTTCTGGCATTAGTACGACTAATAGAATAAAAGCTCGTGAAAACTCCGGATAAGGTATTTGTAGATCTGATAAGTAAGCACCAAAAGATTATACACAAGGTTTGCAATGTGTATTGTCATACACTGGAAGACCGACAGGACCTGTTTCAGGAAATCGTTTTACAACTATGGCGAGCATACCCAAATTTCAAAGGGGAGGCTAAGTTTACCACCTGGCTTTACAGGGTTGCTTTGAATACGGCTATTACTCAAAAACGTAAGCAACAAAAATCAATGGTTGGCCCGGGACAAACACTGGGAGATCTGCAAATAACAGATTCCTCTCAGGAGCAAATTGAAAATCAGCAGCTTTTACAAATGTTGATCAATAGCTTAAACGATGTCGAAAAGTCGATCATATTTCTTTACCTCGAAGAAAATAGTTACGAAGAAATTGCCCATATCATGGGTATGAGTAAAAGCAATGTGAGCGTAAAACTTGTTCGCATTAAAAAGAAATTGGAAAAAAGGTTTAAACAAGAAAACAACACATCCCATAGGGATAAAACAAAATGAATATGGAAGATTATAAAAATGCCTGGAAAGCTTTTGAAAAATCGCCCGGAGGTGATTATTCAACAGTACAAATTGAAGCCATCATCACAGGTCAGACACAACAAACATCCAATAGTTTGCAACAATACCTGAAGTTCGATCTGGTTATCAAGATTATTTCATTATCAGTCTTAATCCTGATTGTCTATCTTTTTAGAAACACACCACATTTGCTTCCTCTTAGTTTTAGTGCCATTGTTGGAGTTTTAGCAGCATGGAGACAGGGGCTATTAATTAAACAATCAAAGCTGATGATAGATTTCACTTTGCCCGTTAAAGATGTGGTTACCTATGCCCTTCAGGATATAAAAAGCAGGTTGAACCTTTCATCTTTACTAGTAGGATTAACCAATCCTCTATTTATTCTTGCTGGCTCCTTTGTGTATTTCTATAATAAATATGGCACCTCCTACCGCCAGGATACCGAGGATACCATAGTTACCATGACAATAATGGCCATTGGGTTTATTCTGGGATATACAGCTTTTAAACTGCAGCAGCAAAGTCAGCTTAATGATCTGGAAACAAGCCTGGAAATTATAAACAATGAATCTGATGAGTCTATTCAGCTTATTGCCAAAAGGAGAAGACGAAG
>JBDLIU010000241.1:0-6859 GCA_039714715.1 Bacteroidota bacterium | reverse complement strand
TTTGACACGGAATAGCATGATTTAGAAGTGAGACATAATGCTGAATAAGATAGATACTGAATCTAATATTAACTGAAAAAATGAACAAAACTATGAAAGCACGAACACTCTCAATAATTGCAGGTGTTAGTTACCTCATTATTTTCTTTGCTGCGATATTCGCTAATTTTTTTGTTCTTGAATCAATGCGCAAAGACCCCATAGATACCATCCAACAAAATCATATGATCGTGAGATTTGGAATATTGGCATTTATATTAACTGTTGTTTTTGACGTTGTTGTTGCATGGGCTCTTTATGAATTATATAAAAAACACTCTTTGTCTAGTCTAAGCACGTACTTTAGAATGATGCATGCAGCAATTATGGGAGTTGCAATATTTGCACTTCCTGTGGCATTAGTATCAACTACCAGTCAAGAAATTCTAAGACAAGTTGACATTTTCAATATCATATGGCTTATTGGACTTTTCTTTTTTGGGATTCATCTTATCCTTTTAGGAAAAATAATCGGCAAGCCAAAAATAATTGCACTCTTTCTCGTTATTGCAGGTATTATGTATATGATTGATACAGGAGCGCATTTCATGCTTCCAAACTATGAATCGTATGGTTCAATCTTCTTAGCACTAGTTGCAATTCCTAGTATTGTTGGAGAGATGTCATTTGCGATTTGGCTTTTGTTTAAAGGTGTAAGAGTACAGGCAGTGAACTCCACTTAACAATTTAAGAATATTAAAACTTGAAAAATGGTTATTAACACATAAAATATACTAAAATGGAAATTTCAATCAAATCATTTATCCTCTATGGTGCAGTAGTCTTGACAGGATTATCAGCCGGATTGTTCTATGCCTGGTCAGTTTCCGTTATACCTGGCACCAAAAAGGTGGTTGATTCCACTTATCTGGAGACCATGCAATCGATCAATCGAGCCATTCTCAACCCTGCATTCTTCCTCATTTTTTTTGGAAGCATCATCTTTCTGAGTATCGGAAGCATTTATCATTTTAATGCCAATAAAACTACCTTCTGGCTCATGTTAACGTCCTCCATTTTCTATTTAGTAGGAACAGTGGGAGTTACAGTACTAGGCAATGTTCCACTTAACGATCAATTGGATGAGCTGAACCTCGGTGAGATGACTTCAAACAAGATCCTGGAGTTCAGAAATTTTTACGAAACAAACTGGAATCGCCTGCACCTTATTAGGACAGTGTTCGCAGTTGCATCCTTCATGCTTTCGGTAATCGCTATTTTCACTTATTCAAAGAATTAATCAAAACTCAAAATCATAAATAATAATGAAACAAAACATCTTAGTAATCGGAGGTACAGGCAAGACCGGTAGCCGAGTAGCTGAAGGACTAAATAAGCTCAATCACAATGTAAGAATTGGGAGTAGAAACAATGATCCCTCATTTGAGTGGAGCAATCCTTCTTCTTATTCCAAAGCACTGAAAGGAATGGATAGAGCTTACATTACCTATTATCCTGACCTTGCTGTTCCAGGTGCTAAAGAAGATATTGCCACACTAGCTGAAGTTGCGCTAAATGAAGGACTGGAAAAAGTGGTACTGCTCTCTGGAAAAGGAGAAAAAGAAGCGGAATCTTGTGAAGAGATCGTAGCAAATTCTGGTTTGAATTATACACTGGTAAGGGCCTCATGGTTCAATCAGAATTTCAGTGAGAGCTTCCTTCTAGATCCTATTTTGGCAGGCCATGTAGCATTACCAATGCCCGAAGCTGAAATCCCATTTGTAGACGCAGATGACATTGCAGACGTAGTTACAAAAGTCCTTTTGGATGACGCCTACAATGGTCAAACCATTACTGTTACAGGTCCTAGAAAATTAACCTTCAAAGAGGTAGTACAAGAAATCGCAAAGGGCACTTTCAGGGAAATCCAATTCCACCCGATATCCATAGATGAATATAGTGATGGTATGAAAGCTGCCGGTTTGCCTGACGCTTATGTATGGCTTTTCAGTTATCTATTCAAAGAAGTACTGGGTAATCCTGAGAATCAAGATGTATCTCAAGATGTAGAGAAAGTACTCGGAAGAAAGGCAACTGACTTCAGCAAGTTTGTAACTAAAACAGCTGATACTGGAGTTTGGAATAAACCGATTCCTCAATCAATATAAAAGACTTATCAAGTGGCCTGTTTTCGTAAGGTCACCTGATGGTTGACTTATTTAATGAATACCAATAGAATGAAATTTATTTTTGAGATGACTTCCAGGGAAATAAAACTAGAAAAATGTCGCAATAACGGTTCAGTGTATATGCTGGCCTGCCTCTTTGCTTGCCTAAATAGGCTTGCTTGATTTACCTTATGACATACAAGTTAAGGAAGTCTATTTAGGCAAGCAATCTTTTTCAAAAGAGAAAGGCTGGCATATAACACAATGTTGTGCCTTTGGTGCAAAGGTATTTTGAACTAAAACTAACAAAGAACACAGGAGAAAATTATGTCACGAGAAGCAAATGAGACCATTCGGATCTTTATCGAAGAAGTCTTCAACAAAGGGAACTTTTCAATTCTTGAAGAGATTATCCATCCCGAGTACCGGTATAGTAGTCCCGAGGGGCAATTAGAGGGCATCGACCAGTTGAAGGACTTAATTCAGGGGCTTCGCAAGGGGTTTCCCGATCTTAATCTGAGCATCGATGATTTATTCGTAGCCGATAACAGAACATGCACCCGCATCACCCTGACCGGGACTCATCAAGGTAAATACATGGGTATTAGCGCTACTGAAAAAACCATAAAGGTAACTGGAGTCGTAGTCAGCCGTCTCGCAGACGGTAAGATAATAGAGGAATGGGAGATTCTTGATATGTTGAGTTTCTTCCAGCAACTCGGGTTGGTTTCTGAATTATCCTAGCCGTCAGGCACTAGATCGAACAAGTCCGTAGAGGTAACACCTAACGGCGTACCTCAGCTCGGAGTTATAATATCAATTTCATCTTTTTCGAAAAGCAATTAGGCACAACATTGTATAAACGTAATGCGGGCTGACCGGCTCAGATTAAGTATTTTGGCTTCTGTTTAGTTCGGGCAATTGGAAATTGAATTGAACCTAAATCCCGCACTACGCCTATACTTGGCCGTTGTGTGCAATTTAGAATTCAGTAATAATAAGAAATAAAAATGCTAGAAACAGTATCAGCAATCTTCTTTACAGTCTTAACTGGATTCGTAATTATTTTTCAGGGATGTTTAGCAGCAGGAATGCCTTGGGGAGAAGCATCTTTGGGAGGAAGATATCCAGGAAAGTATCCTCCGAAAATGAGGGTTGTTGCAATCATTAACCTGGTAGTATTGTGTTTTATCGCAGTTATTGTGTTATCCAGGGCTGATTTACTTCTTCCGCAGCTAGTACCGTTTTCAAGAATTGGAATTTGGTTCGTTGTTGCATTTTTCAGCGTTGGAGCAGTTTTGAATACGATAACACCAAGTAAGATAGAACGGATCTGGGCACCTGTAGCTTTATTCCAACTGATCACAAGCATAATTGTGGGAATTAGTTGAAATATGCAAAAAATCATAAATACAATTACAAAATATCATAATTTTGCATATAATTTATAGGGCACAAGATCTATGTAATCGAAGGCAGCGGGGCTCTGGTTAACGAAAATGGGGAGGAGACCCCTCTGAAAGCAGGAGACTTTGCCCTGGTCAATCCCGATGAAAAACACCAGTACCGCAACAAGGGAGAACAGCCCTTCAAGATGATCTGCGGGGTGCCGAAGGAGTTTGAGTGAGCCGGACACAGGTTTGTTCTAGATGATAGCAATTGTTTCTAGTTATCAGAGCAATTTGAATTCAAGTCAATCCCTATCATCCATTTGTTAAATTCCTCATAAAAATTTGGCTATGCCATACTATTGTTGTTAATTTGTACCATTCGAACTAAAACAGTACAATATGATTACTTTGGTCAATCGGATAATAATTAACAAGCCAAACATGTTGGTATTTAATTTCCTTACCGAATTTGAAAATATTCCTCTATGGAATTACTATGTAACGGAGGTTAAGCAAGTTTCTGTCCAAAATGAAGGTAGTGAGAAGTATCGTCAGGTTCGTCAAAACGACTTTCAAGTTTTTGAAATTCTGGACAGACAATTCCCAGAACGCATCGTGATTAAGACCACAGATGAAAGCAAGATTGGATTCAAACGTAGCTTCAGATTAAGTGAGGATCATTCGAATAATAGTATTTTGGACGACCATTTTGAAATCGATTTAGGATACTCACAAATATTACAACAATTGTTCAGGCATAAAATTAGAAATGCCGTTAAGGCTAATCTAAAGAAGTTAAAAGAGTTATTGGAAACTGGTGCTACGGTTTTACAAGACGGAAGAATTTCGAAATTCACCATGCAACATTAATTGAAAGCAGAAATAGAATGAGTGTAAAAGATCGAATACTCAAGATAGCAAAACAGAGATTTCTAAAACATGGATTTTATAAAGTCTCTATGGATAGTCTAGTTCAGGAATTAAGAACAAGCAAAAGTAGTTTATATAATCATTTTTCGTCTAAGGACGATTTGGTTAAAGCGGTAATTGATGATCTTAATGTTGAGATTAACACCAGGCTAGGAGAGATTCTTAATGATGATAAACTCAGTTTTAAAGGGAAGTTGATCTCAATTTCCAAGTTTACTAAAGATCTATTGACAAGTACTAGTGGTGAATTTCTCAGGGATCTCGAGTTATGCACACCAGAAATATGGGAACATTACCAAACAAATAGATCTGATAGAATCAATAATTACTACAGAAAACTATTTGAAATTGGTGTTAATGAAGGTGTTATCAGAGATGACATTAATATTAATATCATCCTTGCAGTTTATTTGAACCTTATGGAGTTACCTCTAAAAGCTGAGTTTGTTGACTTTTTGGATATGACCAATCAAAATATTTATGAGGATACGACTGAAGTTTTTCTTAAAGGAATAATTATTAACTAAAAAATTTCCGCAGCGCAGTACTCGAAAAACCAAAATAGTACAAACATACATTAAATACAAAATCATGAAAATCCACAGAATTGAAACAGGAAAAGTCCGAATCAAGGAGAATCAAATAAGCAAATCTGGTGGCGTGGCCCCACAAATGCTTTATGTGCTTTTTGGGAAAGAATGGTCAGAATGGTTACCCATATACGCCTGGGTAATAGAACACCCTGAAGGGGTAATCGTTGTTGATACAGGAGAAACACACAAAACGAGTAGCCGTGGATACTTACCAGCTTGGCACCCATACTATTCGCTAGCTGTCGAATTTGATGTCAAACAGGAAGATGAAATAGGCCCACAACTAAGCAAAATTGGGATTGATCCAGCAAAAGATGTTAGCAAAGTGATTATGACGCATATGCATACTGATCATGCAGGAGGGCTTTACCATTTCCCAAATTCGGAAATAATTATTGAAAAAAATGAATATAAAACCGCATCTGGTGTAACTGGAATGTTAGCTGGTTATTTGCCACATAGGTGGCCCAAATGGTTAAATCCAACCTTAATCACCTTGCCTGATCATCCATATTTTAGTTTTAGTCAAAGCATGGCAGCTACCTCAGACAAGAAAGTAATGATCGTTGGAACTCCAGGTCATGTTGCTAACCATTTATCTGTCACTGTAGAAATTGATGGCGTACATTATTTTATTGCGGGAGACACCTCTTACACAGAGGAAAACCTGCTGCAATTAATTCCAGATGGTGTTGGGACCGGCCAAAGTCGTTCTACCCTGCAAAACATTCTGTCTTTTGCAGCATCTAATCCAACAGTTTATCTTCCATCACATGATCCACTGGTACCTCACAGAATGGAAAACAATAAGATAGTTACCAGCTTTCAGGAAATAATTACATCATAACTGACCGAGAAATGAAAAAATGAAGGCAACAAAAAAGAGTGCAAGAATTGCAGGATTACTGTACCTGCTGATGGCCATAACCGGTGCTTTTGGCATTCTCTATGTTCCCTCCAATATTATAGTACACGGAGATGTGACACAGACAGCTAATAACATTATTACTTCTGAATCCCTATTCCGTATGGGGATAGTGAGTTACCTAATCTGTCAGGCCTCCTTCGTATTTGTTGTTCTGGCCCTATATCACTTGCTCAAGGGGGTTAATGGAAAACTAGCCTTGCTCATGTTGGCCTTAGTAATAGTTGCTATCCCTATAGCATTCCTCAATATGCTTAACCAAATTGCTGCCTTGATACTTTTAAGCGGTGTTGACAGCCTGCAGGAATTTGAACCAGAACAATTGAATTCCCTTGTAATGGTATTCCTCAAATTGCACGAGCAGGGAATATATATTGTCCAGATATTTTGGGGGCTTTGGCTTTTTCCTTTCGGGCTTCTTGTTTATAAATCAGGCTTTATTCCGAGAGTTCTGGGAATCCTTTTAATGATTGCCTGCTTTGGTTATATGGTGGATAGTTTTGCTTTCTTGCTTTATCCTCATGTCGGAGATATAATTTCCCCATATGCAACTGTGCCTTCCGCTATTGGGGAGTTTTCGATTATCTTGTGGCTTTTGATAAAGGGTGTGAAAGGATAGTAAATGCATTCGTTGCACGCGCATAATAGCAGATAAATATCGCCTATATTATTATATGCAGCCCAGAAAATAATCCTCTTAGCGCTTTTTAAAATCCGGATTTTGTCTTGAGGTAAATCTATCACAGTCTAGTTATGGCTATAGTACACATGATCTACGTGATCGAGGGTGCCGGTGCATTGGTCAATGAGAAAGGGGATGAGCAGCCCCTGAAAGCGGGCGACTTCGCCCTGGTCATGCCCGACGAGAAGCAC
>JBDLIU010000240.1:0-6864 GCA_039714715.1 Bacteroidota bacterium | reverse complement strand
TTACAAGGGCGTATCTACCTTCATATGGATTAGCTGCGTTATCACGACTATCATACATTCCGTTTAAAGAGATCCCAGACAAAATATATTTCTCAGGATCAAAACCTTTATCTATGCTATAGGCATAATGACTCGTAATTACTGGTGGTATGGCTTCCAAATCCAGTAAGTTGTCAACAATATTAAAGTGATAATCATAGTGATATCCAATTCCGGCATAAATATATTCTTTCAATTTCTTAAAAACTGTTTCATGAAAACGAATGTATTTAAACTCTGCTAACTGAGCACCAGGAACAGGATCAGAAAACATGCCACCTTCATACTCAATTCCACTGCCGGGAGCTAGTTTGGCTGATTGAGGACCTGTGCCCAAACCGAAAGTAGGTTGCGATGTATCGAAATAGCGCCAGTCACCAAGGAGTACCCAGTTGTCTTCTGGAAGATATACATTCGATTTAAATGTAAACATGAATTGCTTCTTTGTACTATAAGTTAAAGAACCAAGTGAAGTTGACATACGCGTATTGGAAGGATCTCCTGTAAATACACTTGTCGAGGCTGCCACGCCATACATGAAACCAAATGAAGGATTAGCCATTAATACAGGGAGTGGCGCAAAGTAGATTTTTCCTTGTTCAGGGCCTTTTACATCAGAATCGTTCTGAGCAATTAGTCTGTTATTGAATATTAATATTGAGATAATAATGAATGCAAGATGTTTCATGTGGTTTATTTTAATTTGCTAATATAATTAATATGATTTGAAGATTAAATATAAAGTAAACAAGATAGCTTAATTGATATATACCGTTAATATAATACTCCATTAGTTAGGTTTGAAATACGTGTTATAAGCAACTATAATCACAGACAAAGACTATATAAATTAATACATTTGTGCTACTTCAAAAGATGAGATTATGGATACTAAAAATAAAGGTTTCGATACTAAACTGGTTCATGCTGGAGATTATACAGATGAATTTGGCAGTGCAGTAACACCAATTTATCAGGCATCAACGTTTGCTTTTAAAAATGCACAGCATGGCGCCAATTTGTTTGCCGGAAAGGAGAAGGGATTTATTTATACGAGAATCGCCAATCCAACTATTCAGGCACTTGAAGACAAGCTAGCTGAGCTGGAAAATGGTTATGGGGGGATAGCGCTTGCATCAGGGATGGCAGCTATTACCACTGTTTATACTGCGCTCTTGAAAAAGGGAGACCATATAGTTTCAACTAATGCTGTTTATGGTCCAAGCCGGACAGTTATGGAAACTATTTTTGCTGATTTTGGAATTGAATCTACTTATGTGGATACATCAAAAATAGAGGAAATGATTGATGCTATTAAGCCTAATACCAAGGTGCTATATATTGAAACCCCTGCTAATCCAACAATGACTCTAACTGACCTGACAGAAGCGGTTAGGGTGGCTAAAACCAACAACCTTATCACTGTAGTAGATAATACGTTTAGCAGTCCTCACCTTCAAAAACCACTCGACATTGGTGCCGATGTTGTACTTCACTCGCTTACTAAATTTATTAATGGCCATGCCGATATTGTAGGAGGAGCCATCATTGCGAAAGAAAAAGAAATTTATACTAAACTTCGAAAAACAATGATCCTGATGGGAGGAAATATGGATCCTCATCAAGCATATCTTGTTGCAAGAGGTGTTAAAACCCTTTCGCTTAGAATTGATAAGGCACAGGAGAGTGCAATGGCGATAGCCAAATGGTTGGAAAATCATACCCAGGTAAGTTGGATTAAGTATCCCGGGCTGGACTCCTTTGAGCAAAAAGATCTGGCTAAAAAGCAGATGACAGGTTTTGGTACCATGATGAGCTTTGGTGTGAAAGGTGGTTTTGATGCAGGAGTTGAGCTGATGAATAATGTGAAGCTGGCTCTTCTTGCAGTTTCTTTAGGAGGTGTAGAAACGCTGATACAACACCCTGCATCAATGACGCATGCAGGCCTTTCTAAAGAAGATCAAGTTGAAGCAGGAATAACGGGAGACCTTGTTCGATTCTCGGTAGGCATTGAGAATGTTGAGGACATTATAGAAGACCTTGAACAGGCATTGATTAAGGTTGGAGAACTGAATGCTGTCGAATCTTAGGGAGAAGTTGAGATTAATTTGATAGAACTATTGGCTACATCAGCCTTATGTTCTATTATTATTATATGATTCTAGCGGCAATAGACATTGGCTCAAACGCCATAAGACTTCAGATTACACGTATTATTCATCCCAAGGGTGAAAAGCCCGTTTATAAAATATTAGAGTCTATTCGATTTCCCCTTCGACTGGGTAAAGATGCATTCCGAACGGGAGAAATAACATTTCGTAGCGAAATAAAATTCATCAATCTGATGATGGCTTTCCGCACACTTATCGATCTCTATGAAGCAGATGACGCATTTGGATGTGCAACTTCAGCCTTACGTGATTCGATGAATGGTCAACGAATAATAGACAGAGCCTATGAAAAGAGCGGCCTGCATATCGAAATGATTTCTGGTGAACGTGAAGCAGAAATTCTGGATATGGCTGTAAATAAGGAGATAGATGAAGGTCATTATATGCATATTGATGTAGGAGGAGGAAGTACGGAAATTAATATGATTAAGCATAAACGTAGCTACGCTCGCAAATCATTTAAGTTAGGATCGGTACGAAATATGCAGAAAAGAGAAAAGACATCTACCTGGGAGGCAATGATAAATTGGATTAAAGAAAACAAGGTAGAGGCATTTGATGGTAGTGTAGCAACAGGAGGCAATGTTCGCACTATTCAAAAGTTGATTAATTCCTCTTCAAAAGAGGCAAATATTGAAGAGATAGAAGAATTAAATAACAGGTGCAGTCCGCTTTCTGTAAAGAAACGAATTGAGATATTTGGATTAAGAGAGGATAGGGCTGATGTGATGCCTTTTGCATCCGAAATCTACATTAAAGCAATAACATCTGCAGGAATAAGCAAAGTGCTGGTGCCGGATGTGGGCTTAAAAGACGGTATTATAGAGATGCTATATACAAGGAATGCCTAGTTGACTTTAACCCGAATAATTCATCAATAGTTAATAACAATAGGAACCTATTCATTTTAACATATTGTATTGCAACTTATACGATGGAAGGGTTAACCTTGATGGGTACAATTTATTTGTTTAAATGTAGTATTGATAACCTAGTAAGACATATTAAATTTGTACTCCATCAACTACTGTCAAATTACATAAAAATGGTTTGAATACTTAGGTGTTTTTATATTGTACTTAGACTTATGAATATTTCGGGTTAAGAGGTCTGGTTATTTTATTTTAGACTTCTATTGACTATATTGTAATCGAAAAATGCGACTATCATGCAACGGATATTAGTGCCTACAGATTTCTCTAAACAGGCAGAAAATGCATTACAAACAGCAGTAATTATTGCTTCAAAATTTAATGCAAAAATATTTTTACTTCATGTTCTGGTTGTTTCCTCCCAGAACAGGGTGAATTCATTATCAACTAAAGAAACAGATCCCAGGGTTGCGGAAAAACTGCTTATTGACGAAAGTATCCAGGAAGCAAAGAGTAATATTGAACGTAGCCTGCTATTACATGATGTTGAGAAATCAGGTGTTAGCGTAGAAAGTTTTATAAGGATTGGTAATCCCATAAAAGAGATCGAAAGATCAGTTGAGAATAGCAATATTGATCTTGTGATAATGGGCACAAAAGGTGCATGGGGATTGAATGATATTTTGCTGGGAACTAATACTGATAAATTGTTGCGCAGGGTGAATTGTCCTGTAATGGCTGTTAATCAGATAATTCCCATTGAGGATTATAAAAAAATAGTATTTCCAACCACTACCAATAGCAAGGAAACCAACCTTATTGAAATAATTAAAAATTTACAACAGGCTTTTGAGTCGAAAATCCATCTGGTAAGAATAAACACACCCTCCGATTTTATTCCTGATGAGGAGTCAATAGAATTGCTAAATGAATATGCAGAGGAAAATAGTCTTAAAAACTATGAAACTCATGTTTACAGTCATAATGAAGAGGAAGACGGTATTCGTGAATTTGCACGAAGTATTAATGCGGGCTTAATTGCTGTATCTACATCTGCTCATACTGGTTTACGAAAAATCATTCAGGGGAGTGTTACCAAAGATTTGGTAAGTCATTCTAAAAGGCCTGTGTTAACTATGAAGATGGACTAGAAGTAGAGGGAATTATGTTGCCAGTTTTATTTTATACGTGAATCGTGAATAGACTGATTTTTATTACATTAGCATTGAACATAAATTTTTAGACACCTTCATTAATTTGATCAAATCAAAAGTATTTATGATGAAAAGAATCTTACTAATAATTACACTATTTACTTCATTTATATTATCAGCCTTTTCACAAAGAGGGGAAGATTATCAAACTATATCTGATGATGGTGCCTGGTGTTGGTTTTCTGATCCAAGGTCGGTTTACTTTAAGGGAATTTATGAGCGTACCTATACAGGATTGGTTACTTCTAAGGGTGATGTTTTGGTAACAACCAAAGATCATCAATCCAATAAGACCAACAGCCGAATAATCTATAAAGAACTTCAGGCTGATGATCATGTAAATCCTTCTATTCTGTTCTTACCAGATGGACGCCTCATGATGTTCTTTACTAAACACAATGGAACAATATATTATACGACATCTAAATTACCAGAAGAGATTACAGAATTTGAACCATTAGACTCACTTGATTTAGGCTCTATGCTTTCCTATACCAATCCGGTAATGTTAAGTGAAGAAAATAACCGAATATACCTGTTTTTCAGGGGTGGCTATGACTGGAAGCCATCCTTTATTACTTCAGATGATCTGGGGGACTCCTGGTCAGCACCAAAATCGTTTGTATCAAAAAAAATAAATGATATCTACAACCGTCCTTATACTAAAATAATTTCTGATGGTAAATCCAATATTCATTTTGCATTTACAGACGGGCACCCAAGAGAGGAAAATCACAACTCCATTTACTACCTCAGATATGAGAGCGGGAACTTTTTTGATGCTGCCGGCAAAAAAATTGGAAAGATTGATAAGTTACCTATCGAGCAAGAGACTATCCCTAAAGCTTATGACGGAGTAGCCGAAAACCAGAGAGCATGGATTTGGGATATAGCCATGGATAAGCAAAACCACCCTGTTATTGTCTATACTACTTTACCAGAGGAGACTAAACATTATTATAATTATGGAATATGGAATGGTAATGAATGGATAAATACCAGAATATGTAAGGCAGGAAGTTCGTTCCCGCGTTTTGAAAGGAGAAAAGAGCAAAGAGACCCAGAACCTCATTATTCCGGTGGTATTACGGTTGATCATGCAAATCCAGGTACTGTTTATGTATCGCGACCTATTAATGATCGGTATGAAATTGAGGAATGGACAACTAAAGATGGTGGTAAATCATTTACCAATAAGGCAGTTACTTCCAGGTCTCTGAAAGACAATGTGCGCCCTGTAGTAGTAAGAGGTGCTCCTGCGTCTATTTCCCCCCGACTTCTTTGGATGCACGTTAACCATTATAAGCATTATTCAAACTATAATACTTCACTGAAGGGGAATCAACTTGCTAAAGAATACAGTGGAGAACTCTCGGAAGAATCGATTAAGGAAGTAATGACTGCAGTAGCAGACTGGCAGATAGCTAATTTTCATTTGGTGAAACACGCACGCCTGGATTGGACAAATGGTGCATTATATATAGGGATGATGGAATGGGCGAAGATAGCACCAAATGAAAAATATAAGGACTGGCTTTTTAAAATAGGTCAGCGTTATGCATGGCAACCCTTTAAAAGAATGTACCATGCCGATGATATTGTAGTGAGCCAGATGTATTTAGAGATGTATAAACTGAAAATAGGAGAAAAGAGGAGTTCTCGTATTCTTGGCCCAACACAAGCCAGGTTGGACTATGTGGTTGCACATCCCTCGAAAGGCTCACTTCTGCTGGACTACAGGAGTGCCGAAACATTAGAACGCTGGTCGTGGTGTGATGCACTATTTATGGCCCCACCAGTTTATGCTAAAATGGCCACTATTAAAGATAATGACCAATATTTAGCTTTTATGGATCAGGAGTTTAAAGCTACGTATGATTTTTTATATGATAAAGACGAACACTTGTTCTATCGCGACCATCACTATTTCCCGGATAAAATACTGGAAGCCAATGGCAAAAAAGTGTTCTGGGGTCGTGGAAACGGTTGGGTAATGGGAGGTTTAGTTAGTATTCTAAAGGATCTGCCAAAGGATAGTAAGTACAGACCATTTTACGAAAAATTATTTGTTGAAATGGCAGAAAAAATTGTTGATTGTCAGGATGAATCTGGTTTCTGGCATGCTAGTATGCTTGATCCTGAAAGTTATCCAAAACCAGAAACAAGCTCCAGCTCATTTTTTTGTTACGGTCTTGCCTATGGTGTCAATGCTGGTTTAATTGATAAGGCTAAATATACTCCAGCTGTTACCAAATCATGGAAAGCATTGGTTAGTGCTGTTCATGCAGATGGAAAATTAGGATGGGTTCAACCAATTGGCGAAAACCCTAAGAATGTAACAGCTGAAATGACAGAGGTTTATGGAGTGGGAGCTTTTCTGTTAGCAGGAACAGAGGTTTTGAAATTAATTGAATAGTTATACCTGAATATTGTTTCTAAACCGCATTATACCAATTTATCTCTAAAATGACGTATAATTATTTTAGAGATAATTTTTCAAGATTAAGGCGAAAAACACAGGAATAGTGGTAACTATGGCGAGTATTTTCAACGAAAAGATTGGAAAAT
>JBDLIU010000239.1:0-6886 GCA_039714715.1 Bacteroidota bacterium | reverse complement strand
TTATAGAAGATGATTCTGATTGGATAGAAAAAGGGAAAACGCTATTTCATGAAAAATATGCCTGCCAGTCGTGCCACCAAATTGGTTCGAAAGGCGGTTCTGTTGGACCACCACTTGATAATGTAGGTTCACGCCTCACGACAGGCTGGATATTTCATTGGATAATAAATCCTCAAAAGTATCATCCTGAAACCATAAAACCCAAGTTGGGATTGAATGATGATGAAGCTGTTGCAATCACCTTATATTTAGAAAGCCTGAAGTAATGAAAGACTCTGTTAGTATAATGATCAAGGTAATTCGCTATTTTGTTTTCGTGTTGGTGTTTCTTGTAATCTCATGCAATGAGGAGGGCCAGGGTGACAGAAATGATTCCGGAAAGGATTCAACGTACCGGGATTCTTCAAGGGAAGAAAACAATGAAGAGCAAGCAGTTGGAATAAATAAAGCAGGAAAAACCTATAATGAACGATTGGCTGGACACAGCTATGAAAAATATTGTGTTGTCTGTCACGGAATTGAAGGAAAGGGAAATGGCTTTAATGCAGAGTTCCTGGACACGCGCCCGGCGGATTTTACAGACCTTGAATATATGAATTTACTTTCTCATGAATATCTTGTTCAGGCAATTTCAGAAGGAGGACAGGCGATCTATAAGTCGCCACTGATGCCGGTCTGGGGAAATACCCTTACATCTGATGAAGTTCAGCGGCTTGCAACTTATGTAAGTAATTTTGGCGCTGAATCTCAGGATGACAATTTTTCTAGCCGGCTGTATAGAAAAATCGAATATTAACAATACAGAAAACTGAATTGCAAACAAAAAGTGTGGCCCCGAGTATTCTACGCTAAAACTTATAGTGCTTATTCAGGCTCTATATATGATGTATCACCCTTTCTTATGGAAAGATAACCACCACATCACTACGCAGAGAACTGCCGTACCGATAAATCCCACCACATTCACCCATATTGGCAATTCCAACCCATCTATAATTACTGATGCACCAAGAATCACCCTTAACAAATGAAATACGGCAACCACCCCGAAAATGGTTCCACCAAGTCTTAATACAAAGTTTTTTAAGTTCATCTGGTCTACATTATGATAAAATAACTGATGAAAGTGATGATTAAGGATAGTGGTTTCATGTCCTTATTTTTACTTGCTGCAAACTGACCTGTAAATATACTAAATCACAGGGTCTTAATCAAGTTGTAGATTTCTTCACAAACCACATTTCTAACTCACCTTTTCCCTTCACTTCTATTTTTCCTCTCGCTTCAAATGTGAATGCAACATCATCTTTAACGAGATCATAAGTGGATTGTGATATATTCACTTTTCCAATTTCCCCGCAGTTTTCCATGCGGGATGCGATATTAACGGTATCGCCCCATATGTCGTACTGAAATTTCTTTACACCAACTATACCGGCTACCACAGGCCCGGTATGAATGCCGAGACGCATTTCAAAAGGGATTTGACCTGCGGCCTCTCTTTCAGTTTTTCTTCTGGCAATAAAGTCGGCCATTTCCAGAGCAGCAAGCACAGTTTTTCTTGCAGACTCATCACTGGAAATGGGTAGGCCTCCGGCAGCCATGTATGCATCACCGATGGTTTTTATCTTTTCTACTCCGTATTTTTCACAAATACCATCAAAACCTTTGAAACAGTAGTTGATTTCAGCTACTAATTCAGCAGCACTGAGCTTTGCCGACATCTGGGTAAACTCTACGAAATCGGTGAAAAGAACTGAAACCATATCGAAATCGCGTGCGGCAGCTTCTCCCTTTTCTTTTAGCTCTGCAGCGATCTCGGCTGGAAGGATATTTAAAAGAAGATTATCCGAACGACTCTTTTCCTTTTCTATACTGGCTTTTGCATTCCGTGTGTATCGCAGGCGACTGTACAACGCGATAGCCACTATTAAAACCAAAAGCCCGATACCGAAAGCATAGTTCCTCGTTCTGTTTTTCTTTCGCACTTCTAATTCATGGACATATTGTACTTCCTGTTCTTTTGCCACCTGGCTTAAACTATCCGTCAGGATTTGTCTGGCGAACTCCATTTGCTGGAGTTTTTTTGCAAAATCAACTATGTTTAGGCTGTCAGTGAGCACCAGCATTTTTTCATGATACTTCAGTGCTTTGTTTCCATTGCCTAGCTTTTTATAGGCATCATACAGGTATTCGCAGGCCTCTTGTTGGTAATAAATCGAACCTATTTCCTCGGCTAATCGCAGAGCTTTTTTGTAACGATCAATAGCCTCATTTTGATTTCCTAGCCAATCTTGAAGTATTCCGGTCTCAATTATGCGATAAAATGTTCCATAATAATCGGAGATCTCTTCGAAAATTTTTAAGCTTTGCTGTATATAATTCAGGGCTTTGGAATAGTTCTCCTGATAACCGTAAAAATGTCCAACATAAGCTAAAGTTTGTGCTTTTCCTTTTTTATTGGAGATTTCCTCGTATATCTTCAATCCTTGTTGAAGATAGTTCAAGGCCCTGGAAGAGTCCTCTTGCTCCATGTAAATAACTCCAACGGTGATCATGGCATTAGCAAAACCCTCTCTATCAGATAGTTCCTTTTCTATTTTTAGAATTCGCTGATAAGTTTCCAGCGCTTTGGGAAGGTCCTCTTGCTCCATGTAAATACCTGCGATATTGTTCAAGACGTTAGTGATAAAATATTTCGAGTTGGATGCCTCGTATATATTTAAGCTTTGATGGAGATAATCCAGGGCTTTGGAATAGTTGCCAACTTTTATATGCATATATCCAATGTTGTTAAAGACGTTAGCTATTCCTTTTTTATCGGGAATTTTTTCATAAATCTTTATTCCTCGCAGATAATAGTCCATGGCTTTTGATGATTGGCCTTGATAATCGTAAATAAATCCGATTTCTAGTAGTGGATTAACAACATTCTGATTATCTGGGATTTTCTCGTAAACTGTTAAACTTCGCTGGAAATAATCCAATGCGCTGGAATTTTCGCCTTGTACCAAGTAAATATTACCAATGTTGTATAGGCCGTCCGCTATTCCTTTTTCATCAGAGATTTCCTCCCTGATCTTTAAGTCCAGCTGGAAATAATCCAGGGCCTCTGGATAGTTACTCCTGATCCGATGCACAAATCCTTGTGTTACCAGAGCGTCGGCCATCTGATTTTTCAGGCCTCTGGCACTGGCAAAGTCATATTGCAACTGAGCAAAGTAAAAGGCAGAGTCGGGATAATTATTCAAATATCCTTCATTGGCAATTGTGTTAATTGCATTCAAGCGGCTCGTATCGGGTACGGATTTGTCGTTCCATACACGAAAGAGGGAGTCGAGGTTTGGGTTTGGGAATTGTGCCAGGATTTTAGGCGAACTGAACAGAAATAGAAAAAGAAACAGGCATTTAATGGTTTTCATATATAAGAAGCCCCCTTGCCAATGTAAATATATTAATAGGTCACCGCTCCGGATAATTCCTTTACTCATTTCTGGTAATTATTTCTTGGAATAAAGAATGCGAAAATAATCAACTGCTATTCTTTGTTTTCTTTGAACGTAGAGACCACTTAAATTACCATAAAAGCTTTGAAAAGGTGTTACTGTAAGGATACTATCGTTTGCATATAACTTCAGATCTTCACCTTCCTTTATTATCATAAGCTTATTTGAGGTACCTATTCCCCGTCTGATATATTCACTTTCAGTCCAGGGAAATATTGATTCTCTTTCTCCATCCCTTGTTTCAAAAAACCTGAATTCGCCTTTATCATTAATTACAAAACCATAAAAATTTTCAATATCTGAGAATCCCAGAATTATTCCATATTCGTTCCTTTTAGCAGTACTTTCTTTCTGTATTGATGCTTCTATTTCGAAATTTTCATTTTCATCAATTTCTATGATATGCAGAGCCATCGAAGCTTTTCTCTTCTGAAAGCATTCAATATAGTAGTAGCCATTTTCCATGCTATATGATGCTTTCTTTTCATATTCTTTTATTGGCCAATTATAACTATTATCATTGAATTCATCGAAAAATAGCATTCGACACTCGGACTGGGCCAACGAAAATGAATTCATTAAAATACAAAACAGTGTAAGAATAATTAGTAGTTTTCTCATAGCATTATACTTTGGAGGATACGCTATTGATTAAGCAGATCTGGCAAGAAATTCCCCGTTGGTGGGATAAATATACTAAATCACAGGGCCATAAGCAAATGCCTGTGACACCCCCTATATCCTGCACGATCTACCCCGCTGGCGCGCGTCAAAGCCTAAAATCCGCATGTCTTGTTAATAAAAAGCTGTAAAACTTTGAAAAGCAGAGTCTTACAGCAAGTGCTATTTCACCTAAATTGGTGTTGTCAAAAACAGCATCATGAAAGTAGTAAATTCTTCCCAAATTACGCCCTTCGGTGGATTAAATTTTGTTTTATCTGAGTTTGAAAAGAACGGAATCGGTCATCTGATTAATCAACATTTACCGGCCCTTGCCTCTCAAAGCCAGTACAGTTGGAAAGATATCTTTTACAGCTTTTGGTCAGTATTGTTTTGTGGAGGGGATTGTGCGGAAGATCTTGCAATGAACCTCAAATCATCTTTTGTAAATAATCCATTCATGAATTTGCCCAGCCCTGACAGGATTCTTGAAAGGATGAAGCAATTAGCAGAAGAGAAAATAATGTGTACATCAAAAAGAGGCCAAAGTACTCATGAGTTTTGTATCAACGACTCATTAAACGTGTTGAATTTAAAGCTTTTAAAAAGGATCAATGCATTGGCTAATAAGAAGCCACAAACACTTGATTATGATAATACTTATATTTTTTCCGATAAAGCAGATGCACGCAATACCTATTTAAAACAATATGGGTATGCCCCTGCAGTAGGTTTTATTGGAAAGCAAGTCGTTTATTTGGAAAACAGAAATGGGAATACAGATGCCCAAACTTTGCAGGAAGATACCTTAAAAAGAATGTTTGTAATGCTTAAAGAACAAGGTGTTATCATTGACAAATTCAGGGCTGACAGTGCATCTTATAAGCTTGCCACTCTTTCAGTCATAGCTCACAACGTCAACAAATTCTACATCAGGGCACGAATGAATGAAACCTTGGCAGAAGTTATTCATACAATTAATGACTGGAAAGAGATAGCCATTGATGGCCAGAAAGCATTCCGGGCATCTATTGATTTTACTCCATTTGAAAAGATTGCAAAAAGATCCAAACAGCAGGATGCACTAGTATCATGCCGGTTAGTTATAACAAAAGCAAAACGGAAAAATGGCCAAATTGATCTGTTTACCGGTGATGATTTCTTCTACAGCGCAATAATTACCAACGATTATAAATTATCAAATGACCGGATTGTGTTTTTTTACAATCAAAGAGGTGCTATTGAACGTGAGTTTGATGTGTTGAAAAATGATTTTGCCTGGGACAACATGCCTTTCTCAAAAATTGAGCAGAATACTGTATTTCTACTCATTACAGCTATTTGTAGAAACTTGTATGGGTATATTATCAGCACTTTTTCAAAGATATATACTCACCTGTCGTCAAGTTTTCGGTTAAAGAAATTCATTTTCCGTTTCATTTGCATTCCTGCCAAGTGGATACGATCAGCCAGAAGTCAAAAACTAAGATTATACGGTCAGCTTTCCTTCAGAACATAGATAGAAACTACCAACACCTCTCTCTGTCAAATCCCCCAATTCTCCATCGAGAAGCAAAATCATATGCTCATCAGCCAAAAAATGATGCTATTTAAGACTATCAATAGCAAATTCATTTTGTGGGATGGGGCCAAAAGACAAAATGCAATATTATTAGTTCTAAATATGTAGTATTTGGACAGACATGCGGATTTTAGGCTCCTGATCCGTGCCTGTTAAGCTGATTCAACCCCTTGAGGAAGCTGAAAAATAGTTATTCACAGCAAACTCATATTGATTGAGGAACAATTCTTTGAACAATGAAAGATTATTTTGTTCGTAAAAGAGTAACATCGCTTTTTTATATTCCAGGGGATCTATACTTCGATAGGACAAAGCGCAGTTGTTGTTTCCCATTAGTAAGGTATTTCCGATAATTCTTGCCGTCCGCTTATTCCCGTCAGCAAAGGGCTGGATATACGAAATAAGAGCTATGGAAATGAATGCTTTCACAAATACATCGTCAACAGAATTCACAAAGTCACACATTTTTTGTAAATACTCAGTGATTTGAAATGCATTATCTGGTGGTGAATAAGTGGTTCCGGTAATTCTTACGAGGCGTGACCTAATATTTTTTTCAACATTGAGGTTCTTTACCAGGATATTGTGAATGTCTTCAATAGTTGAAATTCGTAACGGATTAGCCAGTTGTTCAGGTTGATAAGCAATATACTGCAAAGCTTCTTTGTGGTTCAGCACCATTATAGCTTCTTCTTTTGATTTGTTCTCAGCTTCAATTTTTTGAACCAGTAATTGTTCTGTTTCCAGCAAAGAATAGGTGTTCCCCTCAATTTGAGAGGACTTCCAGCTCAGATCAATTGTCAGGCGTTCCAACTCTTTTTTATAGATTGTTGGTGATATATTATTAATGTTTTGAAGGTGTTTTCTCTGCCATTTATTTATTGCATCCGTTTCTGATGGAGTGAATAAAACCGATTCGGCCAGCAGAGAAAATATATCTGTATTAAACTGAGTCTTTCCATCCCTTTTATCTACTTCCTTATTGAAGTAGGCTTCACTGTCAAATGGGGCAAACAGATGGTATTTTGCAGAAACCCGGTAGGTTACGGCAACAATTTCGACCCAATATAATTTAAATCAGTTAAAAGTATTCAATTTAGAATATTCTGATTATGACAATTATGACTTTATAAAATAT
>JBDLIU010000238.1:0-6897 GCA_039714715.1 Bacteroidota bacterium | reverse complement strand
CACTGTTCTCCCCTGCCACAATACCTTCATCTGGAGTAAAAAAGCTAATAGTGCTTATGATACTTGTACTGGGTTCCTCGATCTCATACCATGTATCGCCGAAATCTTCAGTCTTAAACATACGTGGATTCATACCTTGCAGGTACAGATAGCCTACATTTTCTATGAATTCATATGTCAACTCTTGAGTAACATAATCGTTATAATCAAAATCAACCTGGTACCATGCAGCCCCGGCATCAACAGTTTTACAGATCTTATTCCAGCCAAACAGGATACCTGTATCCTGGTTCATGAAGTGAACATGGCTAAAATAAGTATCAAAGGGCAGAGTATCAATAAACCATGTATTGCCCCGATCTATGGTCTTGATTATTTGCGCATTACTATCGGCAGGATAAACATAGCCTGCAATAATTGCAGAGGAGTCATTGTAAAAATCAAATTCACAGCACAACTCAGTGTAATACCCGATGTTCACTTCGTCCCATGATTCTCCGCAATTATCGGTTCTAAATAATATAAAATATCCGTAATCCTCCGACATACCTCCAACAAAACCGGTACTATCATCAATAAATTCGATCTTCATTAAAATGTTTTCATCTGATCCAACCTCAGTAAATTCCCAGTCGATACCGGCGTTAATTGTTTTGAAGATGAAATTGTTTCCCCCGCTAAATCCATAACCACCACAATAGAACCCAACAGTATCATTAAGATAGCACAGGTCATATACGATACCATAATAATCCTCAGTTTCTGTCCAGGTATTGCCACGGTCATGCGAAATAATGTTCCTAAACCAGGAAACTCCACCAGTACCACCTTCGCCACTCATTATAATACTTGAATCATCTATAATAGCTGAACTTACAATATCGTGTCCTATTATTGAATTTGAAAATGATTTGTACCAGTTCGCCCCATAATTATAACTGTTATACACCTGGCCCCTTCTACCAAAAGCTATCACATTTCCATTATCATCGCTGCATAAGGTTTTTAAATGCCAGTAGCCAATGGTATCTGTCATCAATTCCCAGGAGTCACCACCATCAACGGTCCTGAGAATATTGTTTCTATACCAGACAACAGGCCCAACAGAATATCCTGTATCTGTATTACTAAATGAAAATCCCCAACTGGAATAAGCATAATCGAAAAACACCTCTTCCCAGGTATGTCCACCATCTTCTGTTTTGTATATATAGTGATCTGAGTTGGTTATTGAATTTACCGTTGCTCCAATAAATCCTACTTGTTCGTCAATAAAATAGAATGTTTCTATTCCCAGGTTCTCAATTCCAGGTGAGATAATAATTTTTTGCCAAGAAGCACCTGTGTCCGTACTTTTTAAGATGTAATCACCTCCCCCATGCATGAAACCTACTTCATGGCTGACAAACTTAATTTTATTAAAGGAAAAGTTTTCAAGGCCCTGCACGGGAATCCAATTTTGTCCGGCATCCAGTGTTTTATAAAGATCATCTGAAAAGGAGTCACGGATGACAAAGCCCTCTGTATCACTGATAAACTCAACATCACTATAAGTATAGTAAGGATAACTTGATGCCTGCTGAAGTAAATCCCAGCTTAATCCACCATCAAAACTCCGAATAATTGTATTCATGTCACCAACAGCCCAACCATTATTATCATCAAAAAAACAAACACTCTTCAAATCTGTATTATAAACTGCATTGGCAGGATTGTACAGGATCGACCAATTATTGCCAAAATCAACAGTTGTCACAACTGTTGATAAATCACCAACAGCTATAATTCTACCATTAGGAAGGAGCTGCGCATCGTTAATACTGCACTCAAATGGTATGGGGTTAATGCGCTGCCATGGTGGTGTTTGCGCAATTATGAGTGTTGGTAATCCTGTGAGGATAACCAGGATTATACTCTTTAGAACTGAGTTACTCATTGGTTTTTAGTTTGATCAAATTTACGAAAGTTAATGAATCAAAATACTAAAGATATCTTGTCACCTATTTGCTACTCACTGCCCATATTCATAAAAGCCTATTAATAAACGCTTTCACAAAGATTTATCCTATTCTGTGCGGGAAAGTAACCTCCACAAAACAATCAATCCAAAATCATAGAGTAAACAAGTAAATATGAAACAAAAAGAAAAACAATAGTTTAAGAAGAAGAAAGCTCAGATATTATAAATTGGAATTTTATACGAAATGAAGTATATTTGAAAAAGAGAAAAGTACACTTTAGCTTTTAACTAAAAAGTGTCCAAATGTATTTGACGGCAAACAATCAATCTCAAAAACCAATTAACATGAAAAAAAACTACCACAAATTTCGGATGCTGCTATTCATTTTTTTATTAATGCTGCCATTTTTTCTTACCTCACAATCATTACAATATCTGCATTTCGATAAGATTGATGATTATGTGTTATTAGATGGAGCTGGACAATATGTAACAGGCACCAATGAGATATCGATGACCGGATGGTTTTATTGCGACCAGTTAGCTTATGGACAGGGATATATGGGATTCAGGATAGGTTCTGGTGATGGAGAGTTTTATCTGATCCAGTTAAGTAACGGGGTAATGGAATGCCGTTTACAAACCACTACCGGACTTCATCAATTTGTTTCCCCTGCAAATACTGCAGTAGAACAGGTGTGGCAACATTTTGCCTGGGTATATGATGGAAGTGATATAATCCTGTATGTTGATGGCGTTATGGTCGGTTCTTCAACGGCATCAGGTACATTCACAAGTTCAACCGTGCCTTTTGGAATTGGGATAAGTAATTTTCCGGGCTATAATTTTGTGTTTGGGGGAGGAATAGATGAAGTATCCGTTTGGGATAAAGGATTGACCCAGACTGAAATCCAGGATATAATTAATAATGAATTAACAGGAACCGAAAATAATTTACAGTTATATTATAAGTTTAACCAGGGAGTCCCAGGGGGTAATAATACATCAATTACCCAGCTTATTAGTGAAATTGGTAGTGGAGCGCGGGATGCTGATCTCTTTAATTTTACATTAATGGGGGATACATCAAATTTTATGGGCACTGTGTTAAATGCACAATTTACTGCAAGTGATACTGTAATCTGCCTTAATGAATCGGTTACGTTTACTGATCAATCAGCTGGTAGTATTACCAGCTGGAGTTGGACCTTCGAAGGAGGCAGCCCGGGTAGCTCAACACAGCAAAATCCTGTTGTTGCATACAACAGCACAGGAATATATGATGTCCAATTAGTTGTTAGTGATGGTGTTGTTTTTGATACACTCACGAAGGAAGACTGTATTGAAGTTCTGATAACCCCCGGACAGGCAAATACTCCTGATGGACCTATACTTACATGTGGGGGCATGGAGTATGAATATTCAACTGATTCTGTAGCCTATGCTACATCATATGAGTGGGTGGTTGACCCAACAACTGCAGGATCATTCTCAGGAACAGGATCAACAGCAACTTATACTGCATCAAGTACTTATTCAGGATCCTATACTGTTAAAGTAAGGGCAACAAATGTATGTGGCAATGGTGGGTGGTCATCAGAATTGCAATGCACCCTGGTGGAAGTACCTGCAATATTTAGCCTGGAAGGAGAAGGTGCATACTGCCAGGGAACTTCCGGTGCTGAATTAAGCCTGTCAGGTTCAGAAGTTGATGTAGATTATGAATTATACCTGGATGATGTCCCTACCGGGAATATTGTTGGAGGTACCGGCTCAGCAATCACTTTCAGCCCTGTAACCGATGAAGGTATATATGCCTGCTATGCAAACCGTAGTATTTGTGATGTATTAATGATTGGTCAGGTATGGGTTCATATGATCAACGTACCGGAGCAGGGAACAATACCTCAAGGACTCACAGAACTATGTAATGACACAACAACAACTTATCTTACTGAAGAAATAGGAGATGCAGATACAGTTATCTGGACACTGGTTCCTGCAGAAGCAGGCATATTAACTCCGGATGGACTTGAAACCACAGTGGATTGGGACAGTACCTTCAGCGGCATGGCTTTTCTATCAGTACATGGAGAAAATGATTGTGGTTCCGGCCTCGAATCAGATTCCCTTGAAATTACTGTTTGGGCTACACCACTACCTGAAATTTCAGGACTAGTAGAGGTTTGTGAGGAAGATGAAGCTACTTATGAAACTGCCGATAACCCTGGCAATTCATATTACTGGGAAGTAGAAGGAGGTGAAATTATCGATGGAGCCGGAACACATCTGATAACCGTATTATGGGGTGCTCCGGGTCAGGGCATTGTCGGGCTTACTGAAGAAACACCGGATGGATGTAATACAACAACAGATGATTATGAGGTAACTATTAATGAATGTACTTCAATTTATGAAATATCTCATAGTGATATCAGGATATACCCGAATCCTGCTGATGAAAGAGTTAATATAAAATCAAAAACAAATATGAAGAGCATAGTTATTTATAACTCTAATGGTGAACATATTACAACATTATATCCTCAATCCAGGCATTTTGATTTCAACTCTTCTTCATTAAGAAATGGGTTATATCTTTTTAAAATTGAAACGATAACAGGAATAGTGACTAAAAGAATTATGATCGATTAATCTTATATAAAATACCAATTGACCATCATTGATGCAACGGAAGCGCATACTGTAGCCTATAAGCCGAATCTATTCCAGCCGGGGCTTGATAATGGATAACTCCAAACTCTAGCTCACTTTAGGCACTCCAAACCGGGAAGTGCCTAATGCCTGGTGCCTTGAGGTCGGATCAGGATTTTAATATACTCATCAGGAGATGAGCAGTTAATAAACATGGATCATAAGACCCGCGCGAGCCGAGGAGGCACTGAGTGAATCCAAAATTCTCAGAATACTACATGTCCTAGACTGGATTCTTTTGTAACCACCTATTGTATAGCCACATAGAAAATGCGGAAACAAATCCTATGCCCATTAGTATAACCCATCCCATTGAATTCCAGAAAGGATTGAGCTCCAGCAAACCTGATTCAAGCTTAATGGCGTTGTTACACATTATCTCATTAAAGATGAATGCTCCGGCAGGTCCTCCGATTAAAGCACCGATAGCCAGTGGCAGGTTTGAATAGCCAAGGAATAATCCTTCCTGACCTTTAGGAGCCAATGCGCCTACATATTCATATGTCCTGGCAGAGGTAAACAATTCGCCAAAGGCGATCAAGCCTACAGTCAGGGTGATAAAGAGTGTTCCCAATGGGATCCAATCGCCTAAGGTCAGTGTTCTAACGCCCCCGTCCATAAATATTGGAATGAGGTTAATCATCATTGATATACCTATGATAATGATTCCGACAATAATTGAATTTATCGGTCTCATCTTACCAAACTTCCTGGTAATCAATAGTTGAAAGAATACGATTACAAATGGATTTGCCATTGTTACAAGGTCGACAGCCGGATTCAATTCAACAACTTTTTGCAGGTAAAGTGGCAAGACGTTATACACCTGGGCATAGACAATGAAAAATCCACTTGAAACTATTAAAAACAATGCAAACCTGAGGTTCCTGAGAACGAGAAACATATCTGCCAGTATCCTGAGAACCGACTTCTTTGGTTTACTATCTTTTGCTGTTTGCCCGGATTCTTTGTCAGGGTCTGTATAAAAAAACAGAACAGCAAAAAAAGCAAGAATGGAGAAGAATACAGAAACAGCAAAAATATAGCTTAAATCAAATTCTGTCCTGACAATATAGCTAACTCCTCTCCCAATAAGGGATCCGATATTAATAATCATATAAAAGATCGCGAAACCAAGTGTTGCCTTCGACCCGGATGTCTTCTGCACTGTTCCTGCAATACATGGTTTTATAATGGACCCTCCAACACCTATTGTGATGATAGCCAGAATAATAGGAAAAAGAACATTCATCCCTGCTGTCATTTCGCTTCCAATTACCGGGTCAAGTATCTGATTCCCTATCCAGACTGGGGAACCCATGATAGCGTATCCCACAGCAAGCAAAACAAATGCGATCAGCAATGACTTTTTATAACCAACTTGATCAGCGATTGTTCCCGAAAGAATGGGAAGGAAGAAGACCAATGCCCATAATAATCCATTCAAATTACTGGGCCAGTAATCGCCGAGTCCCAGTTGCCCTAAATACAGAACAACAAAACTTGCCATTGCATAATAGGCTCCACGTTCAAGTAACTCCGTTAAATTTGCTGTCCAAAAACTTCTTGGGTAGCCAGCTTTCTTTATTTCTTGTAAATTTCCCATCTAAAAAAATGCTTCTTAAGTTTTATTAAGTGTTTGACCTGGTGGTTATTGTAATTATTGAATTGAATTTATTATTGCTCGTTTTTATCAGCATTGGATCATCAAAACTAACAATATTTCCCGGTATAGAAAAGCACAGATAAGTGATCGAACAAATAAGGGTAAACAAAATTGCTATTTGTATCGATCAATAAACACAAACTGTTTACATGCACGAATCTGGAGATTCTGGCCTGTAGAAGTATTTCACCACTCCACAGTGAACTTAAAAAGCATTTTTTTTTATCTTTGGCGGAATCGAACAAAAACCATGAAAAATATCCTGCTACTTATATTCTGTTTCCTCTGTATACATGGACTCAGATCTCAGATTTCCTTTGAAAAAACCTACGAACTTGAAGGGAGTGGTTATAAAGAATATGGGATGAGTGTTATGCAAGATGATGAGGGAAGATATGTATCGGCCGTCTATTGTTCCTATGCTAATTATGACTTCCAGAGAGCCGAAATATTTCGAACTGACCAGTATGGAGAATTTATTGATTCTGATGTTTTTTTCATTGACTCCCAGGGATATGATTCAGAATTTGAAGTATTGCCGGGCAACCATGGTGGT
>JBDLIU010000237.1:0-6945 GCA_039714715.1 Bacteroidota bacterium | reverse complement strand
TTGCCATTCAGAGGACTTCCCCACTGTCCGTAAACCGCATCCTCTGGTTGATAAAGAACTGTTTTGTCTTCGCTGGTTTTGTACTGACGAATCATTCCGATATCATCGAGTATCCAGAAACCACGACCTGCTGTAGCAATAATCAAGTCGTCATGCTTTTGAAGCATATCAGTAATGGGTGTGACTGGCATATTCAACTGGAATGGTTGCCAGTTTTTGCCATCGTTCCACGATATGTATATGCCGGTCTCTGTACCTGCATACAATAATCCTTTGCGCTTTTCATCTTCACGAATTACCCTGGTAAAGGCACCATTTGGGATCCCCTCACTGATGTTGGTCCACGACTTTCCGTAGTTTGTAGTTTTGTAAAGGCCAGGTGTTTTATCATTGAACTTATATCTTGTAGTGGCAATATATGCCGTGGCAGGATCATGAGGTGAGACATCAACAGCATTAACCAAACAATCCTCTAATCCTTTTGGTGTTACATTTTTCCAGGTCTTACCATTGTCTTTTGTAAGTTGTACCAAACCGTCATCTGTTCCTACCCAAATCACACCTTTCTCATGTGGTGATTCAATCACATAAGCAATGGTTCCGTAATTTTCAGCACCTACAGCTTCTACTGTATATGGCCCTCCTCCTTTTACCTGACGATCTTTTTCGTTCTTGGTAAGATCAGGAGAAACCTCTTCCCAGGTTCGACCCATATCGCGAGTACGCAACAACACCTGTGCTGCATGATAGAAAGTGTTTTCTTCATGTTGTGACCTGACAATAGGAGCATTCCAGTTGAATCGATATTTCATATCACTGGCAGCTCTGCCAAGGTACTGAATAGGAGCTGCCATGATGCTGGTACTCATTTTTGAATGTTGGTCCAGCACTTCGATAGTACCCAAATAACTTCCACCCAATACATACCTGGGATTATCTGGATCAAACGCCAGGAACGCACTTTCACCCCCGGCAGAGTAGGTCCAATCCTGGAAACCTATGCTCCATCTGCCTTGAGAAAGACTGGCCATCTTCACTGAGGAATTGTCTTGCTGCCCGCCATAAAGATTATATGGAAACAGATTATCTACATTTACCCTATAAATCTGGGCTGTTGACATATTGGATTGTGTTGACCAGGTTGCTCCCTGGTTAAAGCTAATGGCCGCACCACCATCGTTGGCAATTACCATGTTTTTTGAATTATCAGGGTTTATCCAGAGGTCATGGTAATCACCATGAGTTCCGGTTATTCTACTCCATGTTTTACCCCCATCAATTGACTTAAGTGCCGGAGCGCTTAATACATAAACAACATTTTCGTTGGTAGGGTCTACAAACACTTCGATATAATACCAGGCACGCTGTGTCAGGCGGTTATCGCCACTCACCTTCGACCATGAATCTCCACCATTATGAGATATAAACAAACCACTCTTGTCTTTATCAGAATCACTTTCTATTAAAGCATAAACCATATCAGGATTTGATTGAGCCACCTCAATAGCCATTTTGCCTTTCTCCTTTGGGAGTCCTTTATGAATTTTCTTCCAGGTTTCACCTCCATCCGTACTCTTATATAAGCCAGAGCCTTCACCACCACTTATCACTTTCCACGGTAGTCGCTGGTGTTCCCACATGGCTGCATATAAAACGAGAGGATTACTTAAATCCATCGAAAGTTCAGAACATCCTGTCATGTCATTAACATAAAGAATCTTGCTCCATGTTTTTCCGCCATCGGTAGTTTTGTAAATACCTCGCTCAGGGTTATTACCATGCAACGCCCCTTGTGCTGCTACGTAAACAATATCCGGATTCGTGGGGTGTATCCTGATTCTTGAAATATGTTGCGTCTTTTCAAGGCCAAGTTTTCGCCAGGTTTTACCAGCATCGTTAGACTTATAGACCCCATCGCCATGAGAGGTCATAACACCTCTTGGTGCATGCTCACCCATACCCACATACACTATATTAGGATTGCTCGCTGAAACTGCAATTGCACCAACTGAGCTTGTGGTAAAATATCCATCGGAAATATTCTCCCATCTTTGGCCGGCATCGGTGGTTTTCCAGATGCCTCCTCCCGTGTTTCCCATGTAGTAAGTGAGAGGGTCTCCAATTACTCCGGTTGCGGCAACCGATCTGCCTCCTCTGAATGGCCCCAGGTTACGATACTTAACCCCTTTAAACAAAGTATCAATTGGCTGGCCGAAAGTTGAACTCCCAATTAAAATTATTAGTGCTAAAGCAAATATTTTTTTCATGACTAAGTTGACTAATTCGGGTTGAAGATAAATATTATTTTAAAGATATTGGGTAATAATATATAACTGTGCCTATTTATGATTTGAACGGAAGGTCATCTAAAACTTTTTGCAGTTAATTATCTATGCCTGGATTAACTGTTTAATCCAATTAAGCCTATAGCCTTAATATTATTTTGTTTATTTCAGGCTTTAGCCTTATTTTTATGTATATTATTAAGTCTATAACCTTATGGAAACAAATAAACTTATACAAGAACAGCTTGATAATAAGATTATTAAGCTCTCTGGAACGGAGCAAATAATTATTCCTCCAGCCGGTTGGATACATTCTATTCGACAAGGGATCAATATGTCGTTAAAACAACTAGGGCAAAAACTAAGCATAACTCCTCAGAGTGTAAGAGAAATCGAAGAGAGAGAAAAACGAGGAACGATATCCATTAAGGTGCTTAGACAAGTAGCCTTAGCATTAAACATGCATTTTGTTTATGGTTTTGTCCCTAAAGATCAAACTCTTAATAAAATGGTAGAGAGAAGAGCAGCTGAGTTAGCCAGAGAAATTGTAGAACGCACATCAGTTCAAATGAGTCTTGAAGATCAAAAAGTCTCAAAGAAACGACTACAAAATGCAGTTTCTGAGAAAGCAGAAGAACTAAAACGCCAGATGCCTAAAATGTTATGGGATTAGATTTAGAATATATAAAAGGACAAACTCCACTTGACGAAGACGAAAAAGAAGGTCTAAGAATTAAAACTATTTCAACAAGAAGTGAATTAGATGAGTTTGAACAAGCTAATATTGAGAATGCAATTGAGTGGAGCCTTAGAAGAAATTATGGCTATGAAAAAATTCTAACCATTGAATTCATTAAAGAGGTTCATAAAAGAATGTTCTCTGAAGTGTGGGAATGGGCGGGGACCTTTAGAAAAACTAACAAAAATATAGGAGTTGACAAGCACCAAATTGAACAAGAATTATACGCTTTATCGGATGACTGCAGGTTCTGGATCCAAAACAAAACTTTTACTAATGATGAAATAGCTATCAGATTCAAGCACAGGCTGGTAAAAACTCACCCATTCCCAAATGGCAATGGTAGACATTCCCGATTGTGTGCCGATATTTTGGTCTCTCATGTATTTGGTCAACCAATATTCAGTTGGGGTATTAGCAATATTGCTAATACAGGAAAAACTAGAACAAATTATCTTAAAGCAATATATAAAGCAGATGAAGAAAACATAATACCCCTAATCGAGTTTGCAAGATCCTAATTAATCTTCACCAACTTCCCAAGATATTGCCCATCAGAATCTTCTGATAATACCTGCATTTGAAAACCATATTTAGAAGCCTCATGGGATAAGGTCTCTATATCGATATAAAGCCATTTAAACCATTCGCCCTTCTTACCCCGGTATTCGTACTGATAACTTATCTCTCCGAAGTAATGGTCTGTTGGCAAGTTGCCATAATACAGGTAGCTTACATCACTCGAATCAAATAGAATTTGTCCATCTGGTAATAACAGATCATCAAATTTCTTAAAGAGTTCCGGTAATCGATCCAAAGTCTGACAAATGCCAAATCCATTCATCATCATTAGTAAGGTATCGTACTTTCTGTCCAGTTTTTCTGTTAAAATATCCTGACAAAGAATATTATTAACTCCCCGTGAGTTCATGATATCGCAACATGCATGCGAATTATCAAGAGCATACACTTCAATGCTCCTGTCTTGCAAGATCAGACCCAATGAACCTACCCCGGCACCTACATCCAACACCTTACCTTTGCACAAGCTTAAAGCATAAGATTCAAGACCATTAAGGTTATTTTCATCCCTGAAATAAATCCCCAGAGGCATTTCGTCAGCCTGTCCATAATGATTGTTAATCAGGAGTGGCCCATTGAATTTTTTATCAAAATAGTCTTTAATTGCCTTATCAAAAACCCTATCCATTAAGTGAAAATAAATTAATTCCGCAGAAAAAAGAAATTCATTTATAAAATAGGTTGCAACATCAATTCAGCTGGCAGATCAATTATCTGTTTATATTTCAATTCGGTTAGCCCAACTTATCAGCTGCCCTGACAATACGATTACGTACTTCATTTGCTCCAAGTACCCTAAGAATACCCATCAAATCAGGCCCTCCTCCTTCTCCGGTCATGGCCAATCTTAAGCCCGGCATTAATTTGCCAATTCCCATACCATTAGCATTACCAGTTTCCCAAAGTAATTGTTTAATATCTTCTTCCTTTTCTGGGTTTTGTTCTGCGAATGCTAAACTAAACTGGATTAAAACATTTGCTATTTCAGTATCCCATTTTTTACGTGCTGTCTTTTCATCATAGGTTTCGGGCGCTACGAAGAAAAACTTTCCCTGCTTCCAGAAATCAGAATAAAAAGTTACCCTTTCAATAAGAAGGTCTATGATGTCAGTTGCTTTTTCTGATGAGCATTCATGCCCGTTAGCATTTACATCGTTAAGGTAATTAGTTGCCAAAGTTTCCTTCGGTTCTTTTCTAAGATAAATCTCGTTGTACCATTTTGCTTTTTCGATCTCGAATTTAGCCCCTGATTTATTGATCCCTTCAATTCGGAAAATCTTAGCCAATTCTTCTATCGTAAATACTTCTTCATCACTACCGGAATACCATCCCAGTAGTGCCAAAAAATTAATTAATGCACCTGAAATATATCCTTGCTCCCTAAATCCTTCTGTTATAGCACCTGTTCTTGGGTCGTGCCAGGTAATAGGAAATATCGGGAATCCGTGCTTTTCGGCATCGCGTTTGCTCAACTTCCCGGAACCCTCAGGTTTCAAGAGTAGCGACATATGTGCAAATGCAGGCATGTCCTCACTCCAATCTAATAAATCATATAACAATACATGTAATGGTGCTGAAGGCAGCCACTCTTCACCCCGTATCACATGTGTAATTTTCATCAGGTAATCATCTACCACATTGGCCAGATGATAGGTGGGGAAACCATCAGATTTTAATAAAATCTTGTCATCGATAAGGTTAGAGTCAACTTTTACCTCACCCCTGATAATATCATTTACCACGATGGTCTGATCTTCCGGCACCTTAACCCTGATCACATATGGGGTATTATTTTCTAGTAAATTTTTTGTTTCCGCATCACTCAATGTAAGAGAATTGCGCATTTTCATCCTGTTACTGATGCCATATTGCTGCACATCAGCTTTCTGCTCCTGTAACTCTTTACGCATTGCTTCCAACTCCTCCGGAGTATCGAAAGCGTAATATGCTTTGCCTTCGTTAATCAGCCGGTCTACATATTTCTGGTAGATGTCTAACCGTTCCGATTGACGATACGGCCCGTATTCCCCTCCTATAAATGGGCTTTCATCGGGTTCCAGTCCGCACCATTTCAGTGCCTCAACAATATATTCTTCTGCACCTTCAACCTTTCTCGATTGATCTGTGTCTTCTATTCTAAGAATAAATTTCCCACCCTGGTTGCGGGCATATAAATAATTATACAACGCTGTACGAACACCGCCAATATGTAAACCCCCTGTTGGACTGGGGGCAAACCTAACTCTAACTTCTTTAGCCATAAACTTCAATTAGACGGCAAAGTTAGTAGTTTTTATAGTGCCTCAATAAAGGAGGTCATCAAAATTATAATACTATGTTCTGTCAGAAGTTTTCTTCTGACTTCACGGAAAGGGTAATCATGGGAGTTGCCTCCTTCTCTTCCTTTCCTTAGCGTTCTCCCGTGGTGTCAGGAGTTACCTCCTGACACATAAGAATTTCTAAACTTCTTTTAATGTATTTAGGTAATCTCTACTTATTTTGCACCAATGGGACTAAGAGGTAGAATAGCATTTAAAGATTCAACTTGTTTTTTTGTAACTACCACTTGCAATGGCTTCAAACACTTGTTTCTTGATGAACGATATTACACTGTTTTAAAAAAAAGCCTATTGTTTTTGAATGAGAAATACAAAGTAGAACTGCTTGCTTATGTTTTAATGCCAAACCATGTTCATTTGGTATTAAACTTTATAGAAGAAAACCATCTCTCAGCATATATGAGAGACTTTAAGAAATACACTGCTTACCGAATAAGAAAGCTATTTGAACTGGATGACCGAAAAGGATTATTGAAAGCAATAGAATATGAAAGGGGTAAACAAAAGTTTAAAGTCTGGCAAGACAGATTTGATGATGTGGTTATTGAAACAGAAAATGTATTAACCACTAAAATTGAGTATATCCATCAAAATCCGGTTAGAGCAAAACTTGTTAATAACCCTGAAGAGTACTCTTATTCAAGTGCGGGTTATTACCATTCGATCTTCAATGAAGATCCTCTGGTAATTTCATTCCGATAATCTATCCCCGTGGTGGCAGGAATTACTTCCTGACACATAGGAACAGAGTGCTATCGTAAGTCAGAAGGTAACTTCTGACTTCACATGAGTTGGTGTCTTGAGTTATCTTATTTTCTTCCCACTCTTGGTGTGATGTCAAGAGTTAGTGTAGTTATGATGTCAGCAGTCCCGTGGTGTCAGGAGTTACCTCCTGACACATAAAAAGCACAGTGCAGTTGTAAGTCAGGTGGTAACGCCTGATAACACAGAGTTGAGTTTATAGAAATATTTACAGCGCAGCAATGCAGGAAATCTCTAC
>JBDLIU010000236.1:0-7017 GCA_039714715.1 Bacteroidota bacterium | reverse complement strand
AAGGCATGACCTCTGCATAGCGCTAAGGGTGCCTGTGGTGGCGGAGGCGGTGACGGCAATGGCCCTGGCGGATATGATAATGGTAAATAGGGCAATAAGCCAGTAGTGAACAGAACATATAATAGCCGCAGGTAATGCTGCGCATAAAAGTAAGAATACTAAAAACTACGGAAGTGAAAATATTAATACTTGGAGCGGGAAATATGGGAGCATGGCTGGCGGAGTCTTTTTGTCTTGACCATGAGGTTGGAATATATGACCCCGATAAAAGCAAGCTTAAATATATTTTTAATTCGCAAAGGTTCCTTAAGTATGAGGAATTTGAGGAGTTTAAGCCCGAATTGGTGATAAATGCGGTAAATCTGCAACATACTGTAAGGGTGTTTGAGGAGGTACTGCCTTATCTGCCTTCGAATTGTATACTGTCGGATATTGCATCTGTAAAGAACGGACTGGAGAAATTTTATAAGGAAACCGGTCATAGATTTGTTTCCACACACCCTATGTTTGGTCCCACATTTGGAAATGTTAAGGATCTGTCGGGTCAAAACGCAGTGATAATAGAAGAGGGGGACGAAGAGGGCAGGAAGTTCTTTGATGAGTTTTTCCGCTCGCTTAAGCTAAGGGTTTTCTGTTACAGCTTTAAGCTTCATGATGAGACCATAGCATATTCTCTTTCCATACCATTTACCTCATCCATAGTTTTTGCATCCGTTATGAAGGATATAGAGGTCCCTGGTACCACTTTTAAAAAGCATCTTGAGACTTCCAGGGGCCTGCTTACCGAGGATAAATACCTTCTTTCCGAGATACTGCTCAATCCCTATACCCTTGAGCAGGTTGAGAAAATCTGCTTAAAACTTAATTCACTTATCTCCCTGGTAAAAGACAGGAATACCGAAGGGATACATGAATACATCTCTGAAATAAGGCAGAATGTTGGGGTTAAGGGTCCGAGAGACTCTTAGGAAAAAACACAACATAACCACTACCTAGAGCTATGATTGCAAATATCGCACCATACATAGTGTGTGTTTACTTGTTGATTATCAATTAGAATGTGTATGTTTATAACACTACATGCTTAATATGATTATTACAGAGGGCCTTTCATTACTTTCATATATGAGTAAATAGAACTACATTTGTTCAATATATATAATGTGCTTATATGATTAACATTCTTAGGACGTCAAAATCCGTTGCACTCAGTATTGATAGTTTTTTTGATAAAATCGATCTGGGAACATTGAACTTTAAAAAAGGTTTGATCAATTATCTTGATGGTAACAGTACAGAATTTGTTCAGAATTTAAAATCTTTAAATATTCTGGAAAAAGAAGCAGATGCTATTCAAAGACAAATTGAAAATGATTTTTACCTGCATTCCCTTATGCCAAATTATGCAAGTGATATCCTTAATTTGCTGGAGAGTGTGGATGATATTATTGATATGTCTAAAGATGTTGTGAGTCAGTTCGAAGTTGAAACTCCTCATATTCCAGAGGCAATAATAAAAGATTTTAAGGAGTTGGTAGAGTTGTCTGTTAAATCTGTTGACAATGTTCTGCCTGCAGCCAGGATATTTTTTACTCAACCAGATAAAGTAAAAGACAGTATTCAAAAAGTGCTTTTTTATCACAGGGAGAACAATACTTTATCTACCAACCTTAAAAGAAAAATTTTTCAGGATCTTGATAGTATAAAACTTAGCGAAAAATTGCATTTACGATACTTTGCCCTGCATATTGAACAGGTTTCCGATGTGGCTAAAATTGTTGCCCAGCAGCTTTCTTCATTAACAATTAAAATAAGAATGTAATTTTTCATTCTATTCTGCCCATGTTTATATTTTATTTATCAAGCGGATTGTTTTTAGGATGGACATTGGGGGCAAATGATGCTTCCAATGTTTTTGGTTCTGCTGTGGGTTCTAAAATGATAAAATTCAGGCAGGCTGCGATTATTGCCTCTGTTTTTGTTATACTGGGTGCTGTATTACAGGGTGCAGGAGGCTCACATACTCTTGGTAAACTCGGGTCTGTTGATGCACTGGGTGGTGCATTTACAGTTGCTTTGGCAGCAGGTCTTTCTGTCTTTTGGATGACAAAACTCAAATTGCCTGTTTCTACTTCACAGGCTATTGTGGGTGCTATTATTGGCTGGAATTTTTTTACTCATAATCCCACCGACTATAATTCTTTAACAAAAATTGTCACTACTTGGGTAAGCGGACCTATACTGGGTGGGATATTTGCGATACTGCTTTTTCTTTTATTAAGGTTTATATTGGCAAAGAGCAAAATTCACCTTGTTAAATTAGATGGCTATATTAAATATGCCCTCTTAATTGTAGGTGCTTTTGGAGCTTACAGTTTGGGAGCTAATAATATTGCTAATGTTGTAGGTGTATTTGTTCCATCTGTACCTAATATTATTCTTGATTTTGGGATATTCACATTAAATGGTTCTCAGCTTTTATTTATGGCAGGTGGTATTTCTATTGCTGTTGGGATCCTTACTTATTCCAGAAGAGTAATGATAACTGTTGGCAATTCATTAATGAAGTTGAATGCAGAAACAGCCATAGTTGTTGTTGCGGCACACTCGCTGGTATTATTTGTTTTTTCATCACAACAACTTTCCGACTTTTTTGTGAGCATAGGACTTCCTCAAATTCCTATGGTTCCGGTATCAAGTTCACAGGCCATTGTTGGTTCAATAATTGGAATTGGCTTGCTTAAAGGAGGAAGAAACATAGAACTGAAAGTCATTGGGAAGATAGCATCGGGATGGGTAATTACTCCTGTAATAGCCGGATTAATTTCATTTTTTGCCTTATTCTTCATGAGTAATGTCTTCAATCTGGAAGTATCACAAAATCCTTCTGAATATGTTAAAGGAGACATTGTTGTGGAAAAAAGCATTTCAGATTCTTTGGATACTCACAATTATATACCCGACATTGAAAATCTGCAAGCGAAAGAAGAAGTTAAGACATTAGACATTTATAAAGCATTTATAATTGTCCTTATCATTGCATTGTTGTTATTCATTGTATATCAGTGGTACATAATATTCAAATGTAAAGAAAAGGACAAGTTATTTGAAGCAGAAGATAGTGTTGAAAAATATAATACTCAGCAGGTATTACTTGAAAACGAACTGCGTGCAACGCATGATGCAAATGTAAGACTTGAAAGAGAGATAGAATTTAAAGAAAAGGAACAAAAAAAGATTGCTTTAAGTATTATTCGTAAAAATGAAATTTTTTCTAAATTGAAGTCAGAAATTGAACAGATAAAATCGAAACCTGAAGACTTATTGAAATATAGCGATCTCAATACACTTAGGATTCTTATTCTTGACAATTTGAATCTAGAAAAAGAAAGAAAATCTTTAGATAAGTACCTTAAGGAAATTAATAATACTTTTTTTCAGAATCTTGAAAAGACTTATCCTGGATTAACAGACAATGAAAAGAAATTATGTTCCCTACTAAGGCTAAAACTTACATCAAAAGAAATTGCATCCATATTGAATATAAGTCCGAAATCCGTCGAAGTGAGCAGATACCGACTGAGAAAGAAAATGGGGATTAGTAAAGATGATAAGCTATCAAAAATTGTAAGAAAACTCTAAATAATAATAATAATGGTGTTCTATTCTACTAACTAAAAACTAATACTATGAAAATTATGTTTAAGCTTCTGTTTTTAACAGTTGTACTTGCCATGTCGGGATCTGTATTTGCACAGGAAGTAATAAGTGGTAAACTTACTGATGCAGAAACCGGAGAACCAATTGAAGGTGTTCGTATCCGATTTGAAGGCTCGAAAATGGAAGTTCTTACAGACTCGGAAGGCAGGTTTAAGACTCAAAAGGAAGGAACTACTCAGATACTCATTTTTGCACATGCCGATTATGAGGAAATTTCTGTAAATATTACGGAGTATCCGGGAGGAGAGATCATTAAGGAAATGACCTCTAATCTTCGTTTTAATCAATACGGACAAAGAGTTAGCCGTCAGGAACTGTCGGCAGAATCCCGTGAAGGATTTTTGAATTTTGAATCAAAAGACAAAAACTACAAACTGTGGTTTGATAACAGGCTTTATCTGGATGGTGCAACATATTTTGATAATTATGATCATGATCTTACACAAGAAGAAAATCTGGCGAAAGGACAACTTGATATGCCCGGACAGTATTTGAAATTACGCAGGATGCGTTTTGCTATTAAAGCCAGAGTGGGTGATAACTGGTACGGAGAAATCGATTTTGATTTTGATGGGAATATGGTTGATATTAAAGATGTTTATATGAGGCGTTTCTTTGGTACTCCGGGTTCTCCCTGGGGACAGATCAAGATTGGTCAGTTCCGTATGCCACAGGGTATGCAGCAAACTACAACATCTCGTTATTTGAAGTTGATTGAACGTGCAGGAGTTTACAAGTTCAATCCAAATCGTAGACTGGGTATAGGATGGGCCTCATGGAATCAACATTATTCTTTTGGTTTAGCTGTTCATACAGAAGAAGCCAGACCCGATCTTGATTTTGAAGCAGATCCAACTTTAGACTACTACAGTGGACCTAAGGATGGTGCCGGAGTTATGCAGGGTGCAAAACCAATGTTGGGAGTATCTACAAGAGGAGTATATTATCCTATTAATGAGACTGGTAAATTAGTATCTGTTGGAGCAGGTTTTTCTCATCGCACAGTTGGCTTATATAAATATGCCAGCGGAGGTAGGATTAAATACGATGTTAAAGATGAGACTCGAGTTTCGGAAATGGAATGGACAGTGGCAAAAGTTGATGGAGCAACAGCTGCTACAAACTTAAATATTGATGCAGCGCTTTCATACGGACCATGGAGAATGACAGGTGAATACTATTATAATATGGTATCTGTAAAGGATATTGCAACTACGACTAATTTCAATGGATTTTATGTACAAACTGCTTATCTTTTAACAGGTGAAAACCATGCCTGGAATTTCCGCGAAGGAGAATTTACACAAGTAAGAGCAGAGAGTAAAAAAGGTGCATTGGAAGTGGCTGCCCGTTATTCTTACTTAAATCTAAATGATTTTGATGCTGGTCTTCTTGGTGGACAAAAAGGGCAATACACAGTTGGTATAAACTACTATGCATCGCGTAATGTAAAATTCATGCTTAACTACTCCTACGTTAATCACGATCAGTACGCGAATGGCTCCGGTGATTACTCAGATTATGTATTGCAGGCAGCACCGGGAGAGGCTCCTATGAAAGGATTTGACTATGGTTTTCTGGCATGGAGATGCGAATTAGATTTTTAACAATTATTCAACCAAATAATAATTAGAATAAAATATATAATTATGAAAAACTATTTATTTGTAATTGTCTTTGCATTAGCAGCTTTTACAAGTTGCGTTAAAGACGAAACATATATGCCACCCGAAACAGAAGTCGAATCGGATATAGTATTAAATGAAATCCTTTCAAAAGGAATGGTTGATGCTATGGATAAAGATTATGTAGAGCTATATAATACTGGTGATGAGGATGTTGATATCTCGGGATACTTAATAAACGATAAAGCAGATCCATTAGGTGGATTTGTAATTCCAGATGGCACAATTATTCTTGCCAAGGGTTATTATTTTGTTCAACAACATGAATTTACTGAATCTATTTCTTCTGGTGGGGAATTTGTATCTTTAGGATTACCCGATGGAAGATTGATAGAAAATGTTGATTGTCCCAAGTCTATGACAAATACCGATCTAATGCAAGGCGATGATATTGAACTTTCTTTTAGCAGAGTGCCTGATGGAACCGGCGACTGGGTTAATGGAACAGATCCAACCCCTAATGCAACAAATGGTGTAAAATAACTAAAAATTAGTATAAACAATTAAGACGGTAATTAATAACAATTAAAATTTAAAAAAGATGAAAAAGTTTTTATTTGCAATTTTAGCAGTAGCAGTTTTGTTCACAGCATGTGAAAAAGACGAAGATTTTGTAGATGTAGATCAACTTAAAGACCTTACTATTACAGATTACAATGGTTTTTCTGGATTAACAGTGGTAAGAGAGGAAAACGGAGATTTGGTTTATGATGTTAAATATGAGTACGATGCCGCTGTCTATGAGCTCTTTAACAGTGTAAAGTTATATTATACTGTTAATTGTGATTTTACAGATGCTGAGTGGACTCAGGCTGTAGCAGATGATGATGAAGGTATTGAACCCAATCTGCTAGCGGATAACAGAGTTAGTCTTGAAATTGAAGACCCTGCAGATGATAATATGTATTCATTTACTATTCCTGCTGCTGAGGTGAACAAAGCAGATGTATTACGTCTTTATTTTAGAGGTTATGCTAAAGATACTGTTCTAAGTGTTAAGAATAAAATGTATTATTCTCCAACAGGTAATGATACTTTTGACCATGACGTATATTCTCAATGGACAGTATTAACTGTAAAGTAATCTAATTAAGTGTGTTTTTGTAAAGAGCCCGTATTGATTACGGGCTCTTTATAAATTCACTAATAGTTTTGATAATGAGTATAGTTACTAGATTATTGCTTCTTGAATTATTCTTATTGGCTTCATGTCGCCCGGAATCTTTTGATATAGATTACTCAATTATATTAGACTCATACGAGATGAGTATTTATGAACCATCGGGTTTGTCCTACTCATCAGATAAAGAATCTCTATATACAGTAAGTGACAGAGGAATGGTTTATGAAATTTCTCTGACAGGAAATACATTAAGAGAACTTCCATTTACCGGTGATGACTTAGAAGCTATTTTTGTGGATCCTTTAACATCCGATATTTATATATGTGAAGAAGGTAAAGGTAAACTTGTAAGGCTTAATGGTAATGGAATATTACAGGGAGATTATGATATTTTGAATAATCCCGGCAATTCTGGTTTAGAAGGGCTTACATATAACAATAATCTTGATGAGTTTTATATGTTAAAGGAGAAGTCGGAAGGTTTGTTAA
>JBDLIU010000235.1:0-7051 GCA_039714715.1 Bacteroidota bacterium | reverse complement strand
TAGCTATAATTAGTCATTATGTAAAATTACTCACAGCTATTGTCTTGAAACAAAAGAAATCGACGAAGGAGATTCACGAACTCCAAAATTTAAAATAAAAGATTTGTGAGCTAAACAAAAAATTCAAGGCTGCATAAACTTTTGGAAACAATTAACGGCTCATTCGCAATATTTTAGGAAACATTGTAACTCGTTAAAATTGTTTTGAATCCTTGTATAACTATAACTCTTAAGAAACTGTATTACTAAACCCCTAAAATATGCACGCTCATTTCTCCTATTGTTTTAACAAAATTTTATGAGGCCAAGTTTAACATCGAGATTCTATTTTTACATAATTACCATAGCAGAAATCAATATTCAATAACTTATAATTCTGGTGGTCCATTATTCCAACCTCCCGAAATGGTTGCGTTTTCAACCCACTTTGCATCTAGATATTCTTTTTTTACCCAATATCGTGCACTTTCCAAATCTACAGGGATTCCACCAATATCTATACATGGTCTATTTTTAAAACCTCCATGTCTTCTTGGTGCCTCTACTAGTCTTGAGGATGGACCGCGGTTAGAATAACGTTCTTGTATCATTACAAATTCATGTTCAAAATCACCAACACTTTTCTTTGACGCATTATGCCCTCCATCAACTGCTTTGGGATCAATAAAAAGATCATGATGTTTATCAGATTTAGGCTTATACCATTTTTTGGGTTTGACAATTTTATTATTTGCACCGCGAACCAATAAAAAACTTAAGGGATGATCATCATCAATTCTTTTAATTGCCCATCTTCTAAATGCGCCGGTTAAACTAGACGCTTTCAAATACTTTTTACCATTATCTTTTCTGTGAGTCGCTTTTTTTGCTTTAGCAGGTGGAGTTGGAGCGTTCTCCGGCTTCTTTTTGTCCATCTTTTTCTTAATGTTTGTAATTTTTTTATCAGCCGCTTTTAATCCTTTTTTGGTTAAACCAGGTATTTTTTTATCTATTACAGAGGCAGTAAGGATATGTGAGGTAGTTCGAGCCTGTTCTTTTTCATCAAGCAATGCAAAGGCATGAAAATCTCGAGCAAACTGAGACGTGACTAAATCAATGGTGTCAGCTTTAAAAACGGTGAAAAAATCGCTTCCATGTTCCTCCCAATCCTCATAGAATTTCATCCAGGTGTCCTCATCTAAAAGTGATACCATTCCTTTAGCAACCGATACAAAACCGTCATATATTCCCAGACCAGCAGCTTTGAAGTTTGATAACTTAAACAATTCACCATTCTTAGCTAACTCAATCATAAATTCTATAGGACCTGGCATGGAAATAGCCTGAATCCATATATATCCTATTTTACTCAATTTGTCTTTGTAGGCCCGCTCAATATGAATAGCATAATTACCCATCCATCTTGTCCATACCATTAGATAAGTGCCACTTAATTTTGGATAATTCTCGCCCAATAACCGACTCCAAACTGCCAATACATATAAAAAAGGAATATTCTTGTTTGATAAGTTTCTCAGCAGCTTCAATTGACCTAAGAATTTTGACAAGGCTACTTTATCAACATCCCTGTGTTTCCCTGTCCTTAACCAATGTTTATTTTCCTCAACAATTTTGATTATTTTTCTAGTGGTATTTATCGGTAAAGGATGCTTGAATTCTAATTGTATATCTTCCAAACGTCTTTTACTTGCATAGGTTACAGCATGACCTCGTTCTGCAGCCACTTCAAAATGTTCTTGCCTAAACTCTTCTGTTTCTTTTGATAAGGTTTTACCTCGCCCGTCTTTAAGCACCCCTCTTCTAAACATAGTATCTAATTCACCAGAAGGTAAATTTTCAGGAAGTTGTTCAACTGGTAGATTGTGAACATAGTTCTTAAGCACATTATCTATCAACCATTGAGCTCTTGATTTAGTTAAGGAGTGAAAAAACATAGCACGAAGTTCATCGCCTTCAGTTTCTAGTCTTACTAACAATCTTCGGGCATTAACAATATTAATGCTCTTAAATAACCGATAGACTTTCTTATATCGTTCTACAGAGTTACTTTTAACAGGTTGCCTAAGGATTTGTATTAGTGGTTTGATAGCTTTACTAGGGTTGACACGAGGTATAGGTGCATTAGGTAATGAAATTTGACTCTTAGGAGGAACCGATACTACACGAAGAGAAATAATATGCGTTTTTAAGTCAAGTTTTAATTTATTGAAAGTCCCAAGCGTGATCCTTGAACTAACAAAACGAGACAGCCTATCCTTATGATTTGTTAAACGCCTTTGCAGTTGTTTTGCGGATGCAAGGTCCGAAGAATTAATGACAACTATAATTTCGGACACACGTTTATTTGCCGCTATGTTGTCACCAGATGTTACAGGTCGGGATAGTATTCTAACAATTTTTTCCTGGATACTATCCCGAGGTTTTGTCAATTTAATAGTATGTAATTCAGTAACAGTGCTCATTTATTATTCCAAATCAAATTAATAACGAAACCTGAAGTTTACGAAATGTTTATAGCAATCAAATTCATATCAATTAAAAAATTATTACTATAGGCCGTCAACTTTTATGGAGTTGGCGGTGTTGATGGAGATGGTGGCACTACAGTCGCGCTTCCTCCCCCTTCAAAAACATATTTGGCTTCTATATCTGGATCTTCGAGGTTTACATTGAGTATTCTCTGTGCTTTTCGAATATTATCAATAGCCGTTGTACGCAATTCTTCCTGCGCAGCCTTGACATCAATTTGTCTATGTAAGTGCTTGAATTGCTCCATATTAGAATGTGCACCTGCTAAACATTCAATATATAAATTACCAGTCCCTACTATTATTTCTTCGTTTTCTCGAATGGAACGTTGAAGTAAGGTTTTTAGCTTTTTTTCTAATTCAGGTGCCAATCTTTCAAATTCTACTTTTGGTAATTCTTTTTTAAGACAGCAAACATACTCTGAGAACTCATCGAGAGATACATTTCCTAAAGGGTCCGGGTCAGAAATGCCATATTCTCCTGCTGCAAATTCTACATAAGGGTTAATCATGAAATCTGTTAGCGCATTGGTTTCGTACATTGGTAGTATCATATAATTTCCCATAAACCCAAGCGGACTGCTTAGATCAGCTACTTCAGCAAGTGGCGTAGTTTGAATATCTTCCGGTTTTGGTGGTGGTTTTACATTAGGGCCAACGGAGGCATCTACAATATTGTCTGAGTGGAACTCTGGGCGTACATTGCCAAAGTTATATACAGTACTAAATAATTCGGGTTTAAGATTAAGATCAGGTATTGGCACATCTCTTAGCCTTAAAAATCTTTGATCTTCTGGCTCATGAGCCCATATTGCTTGCATATAATATATGATGTTTTGATAAATATGGGTTGAAAGTCTTTCAATCTGAGTTACTTCGCCTAAATGAGTACTTAGCCTGTCATTAAATTCAGATCGCATAGTGGCAAGTGTTGATTGCGCGTCTACCAGTCTATTTCGATAGGTATCGGCCTCTTGTCTTTCTCTTTCCCATGCATCTCTTGCTGCGCTTTCCCTAATTTTTGAGGCATTATCTTCTCCTTCATTTCCTCCACCTAAGATGCCTCCTAGTAAGCCTCCCCCACTTACCACATCAGAAACTTTACCCCAAATACCATCGTTGTCATCACTGTTTTGAGCTGTTCTTTCAATTTGTCTTTCTAGGGCAGCATATCTAAGACCTGACAAAGAACGACGGTCTGCTAGATCTTCAGTAATTTTCTCAACCAAGGATTGTTGATCAAGCAAGGCTCTTTTCATTTGATTAAGGGTTTCCCGTTCGCTTACCAAAGTAGTAGAGACATAAACCAGTGCTGGTTTAAACGAGTCATCTAATAAAACCCGGTTCAATATCCAATCATGCTGAATAAGCCAAACAGAATCTATTTCACTGGCTTTTGGCATTTCTTGAGCAACTAAAACTACAGATTGTAGGCGATGTAACTTCTCATTAATGCGGTACCTTCTTTGTAATTCATATAACAAGAATGTCACCGAAATTTCATTATTGGGATTCTTTAACTCCCCAGATTCGGTATATTCAGACTCAAATGTTGATTCAGTTTCTACCTCCATTTTAGTTTCCCTTTTGCGCTCTTCTGCAGCCTTGATAACCGATTCCCTCATATTTTTTTTAACATCTTGAGAATGTCGCTCAGCATTTGCCGTAAAGGTAGATGTGCTAGAACCACCGGCGCTCATAGCGGCTTCAGGACCATAAGTAAAAGTTGCTGTTGCAGTATTAGTGAAACTTGTTTTACCAGTAGCTTTTGCCAAAATTTCGGCCTCAGCTCGTGATTTGTTTTCAGTACTGAATTTACTATGGCTTAAATTTGACTCTAGTTCTTTCTCTAATCGCCTTTGCTTCTTTTTTTCTTTTTTCTCATATTTTTGAGATTGCATAGGGCCTAAGGGAATCGTGGAGACTAGGTCTCCAACCTGATAAGATACAGGTGTCCATTTTTGTCTATAAGTAACCATAAGTCCAAAATTAACCGACCTTTGCGTTGCGCTTGCGGCAAAGTGTTTAAAAGGATAGGCATTTGATCTCGCTGTGCGTAATCGATTTATGATTTCATGGCTCGGTCTAAAAGGTTGCACACGCTCTCTGTCTATAATAAGTTGTCGAGCATGGCTAACAATTCTGTCCGATTCAGATTTTAGCACACGAATTTGCTCGAGAAGAGCAATGGTTTTTCTATTATAATTTGAAGGGCCAGAAGTTCCACCAAATACTAAATTTGTTAACATATTTGCGGGTAGCGATGCAAGGTCAGTAATATCATTAACTCTGTCTTTTATAAATCCCCATACTCCTCCTCCAGAATCCCCTTCGGATTCCGCAGGATCAGGCGGAGCTAATGCAGTTATTAATTCATCTCTTCTAGATAGAATCTCACCGGCAACTATGTCTAGTTGTGTACGAATATTGAAGGAGAGCGCACGGTATTCTTCTAGACTTATTCTAACATGAGAAGCTACAGCTACTGGTACTTCGCTTATTGTTAGGATATAGGCCGTATACATATGATAAATAAATTGCATATTCCAAGTGCCCTGTGCAGTGTCAATACCTGACTCTACTATTCTATCATAGGCCGCTTCAACATCCTTTAATATACGATCGTCAATAGCTTCCTGCCATACCGATTCGAATGCCAGTTGCAAAGATGAAAAATCATGAAAAGATGGCACATCAGCAGGCCCTGGTCTTAAGGTAATGCCTCCTATTGCCTTTGCAACATCCTCTGGCTTTAGTCGACCTTCCAGTTGCTCATTTGGATCAATGAAACTTACAGTATGTTCCGGTGCAGTTTGAGGTTGCATCAAAGCAGCAATGGCTTTTTTTGAATCGAAACTTACATTCTTACCAGTAAGATCTCCAATTACTTCAGGATCTTCTGAATCTGTAGCATCCTCAGTAGTAGTCTTTTTGTTTTCAAAACAAGCTTCAGCTGGGAGTTTTGATCGACAAGGATCTGTGATTAGATTGGTGCGCTCTATGGAAGCAGGCTTTTTCAAAGGTGTACCTAGAGCGCCTTCAAGTTCCTCTTGGGTCAGCTTTCCAATTACACTTCCCGGAGCCTCCTTACCAAGACGTTTCAGGATTTCTGGACTCAACTGTATACGCGTTTTGCGTCGTACCTTGCTGATTTTAGCACCGTTTGCATCCTTCTCAACTTCCTTTAATTTCTTAAGCTCATCATGCTGTGCTTTTCTAGATTTAGATGAGATATCATCTTCTTTAGCTACAAAACGAGGGTTTTTAAGGTCGGACTTTGAAGTATTTGATAATTCCTTTCGAATACCTGGAGCTATGGATTCATTGAAAAAGCGACGCTGTCTTTCTGATTTTTTGATTTTTTCAACTGCAATTTTGGTAGTTGCTTTAGCGACAATTTCATCTGATTTTTCATTTGTTTCAATAGCTTCCAATCTGCGTTCTACCAAAGGGCGTGTTTTATTTACAGCCTTATACAATCCTTTTGATTTAAGCAGTTCACTAGGCACCTCAACCAAAAATACTTCTTGAAATGCAGCATGATTTCTAACTTCCGACTCAAATATAATCCTACTCTCGCGAGATAGTTTTGGCTTTTCAGAACATAAAACCACTATCTGAATATTTAAATCATGAATAGAGAGTTGTTTAAGTTGACTCTCAGAAATACTGACTACAAACCTACCATTTGTAGCGGTTATTACTGAACTTAAACGAAGCGTAGTTTTTCCAATATGAAAAATCTCTACGGATAGACCAGAAATACCTTGTTCGGTACCCTCTACCAGAACTGTCCCTGTAACAACCATCTTTTGTGGAACTGACTTTGTTTCAATTTTTGCACTAGTTTGCTTTTCCATATGTTCTTTAGTTTCTTGGTTGATTCATCAATAAGATGTATTACTCATGTTTTAAGTTTTTCAATAGAAATTCATTGAGCATTCGTAAGCTATAATTCTATATTATGTAAAATATCCCATAGCGTTTATAGTTTCTAAATAATATATAGTACTTGGGTCATTAAACACACGTATTTTTTCCTTACATTTAAAATGAATATTCAGTATAATTATAAATATTTGATTTTAATATTGTTCACCAATAAAGGTATATACATATTTTCTTTACATATAGCACTATTCTTCCAAATACTAGCATTATTCTTCCAAATACTAGCATTATTCTTGCATCTTACCTCAAGTTTTATTGGTATTGTTAATGAAAACAGATTGATCAATGTCACCTTAACTACTGATTTTGCTTAAAACTAATGAAGCCATTCCACACACATTCCACTACTCTCCTACGTCGTTTCGTAAAAGAGTGTTCCATTAACATTGTAGAGAAAGTTTTTAGAAGAAAAAAATAAGAAAATGTAGAAATTCAACTTCGCTTTTACCCAAGCTCAAGTTACATAACGCGGTACATTATAGTACAAATATAGTAATTTCCGTATAGCGACTGTAAGGAGCTATTTTACATAATATCAGACCTGCCTTGCCGGCAGGCAGGTATAATGCCTT
>JBDLIU010000234.1:0-7134 GCA_039714715.1 Bacteroidota bacterium | reverse complement strand
CTTCCTGAGAAAAGGAAGAAAATCCAAACAGCAATAACAGAAACATCAAGACTGTAGTAATTTTCTTTTTCATACTCCGTATTTTGGTTAATAAATAAATAAGTACGTAAATTACTACATTTTAGGCATTTAGCCACAGTGAGCAGTGTTAAATCTCTGATTTTTAGCGCTTTATTAACAGATTCGCATGATTAATTTTAAAATTTAACATTGCATTAACAAAAAAAGCCACTTCGATGACGAAGCAGCTATCACAATATTTTTTTTGTATACCCGAAGACTTCAAATTATTATTTCCATCCACCTATTGAAACATCTTCACCAGGTATACCACTATTTCCTCCAAAGGTATATAATGACTCTCCCATAATTTCGAGTTGTTCTGCCGGAATAGGAAAATGCAACAATGTACCGCTTTGCAACTGATTATGTCTACGCATATCAAAAAACTGAATACCCATCCCCGATAAAATAAGCTCAACATTTCTTTCGTACCAGATAGCATCTTTAACTTCCGAAACGCTAGCTCCAATAACCGGCAACTCTCCTCGTGTAACTCTGGTTCCAGCGTTAATCACATCGGCTGCAGCAGCTAAATTCCCCAGTTGACAATATGCTTCTGCAATAAACAACTCATTTTCCGCAACAGTTAAATCTCGCATCGGTTCTTTCCATGTAGTGATATACTGATCTAAGCGACTATATCGATAACTTGAAAAATGATATAATCCCCTTTCAGGACGAAAGTTGTTCGATGCCAGATATTGAAAATCAGTAACAGCACGCTTGTCAGTAGAATTCATTTCCAATAAATTAGAATGACTCATATAACCACCATCAGGCCATACTAACGGAATTGTTGGATCCATCATATTAATTACTCTCATATCTACTCTTCCCCATCCGGGATAAACTGCATAAGTATGATATAAAGAATACCAAGTCTCATCATCAGATAAAGGAGCAAAATCTTTTTGAATACCTTTTTTGGCATGATCAAGCACCAATGACCAGTCGACAGCAGAATTTTGAGACGCATTCCTAGCTTTATACACTAATAACCTGACAACAAATGAATGAGCTAAACTGGCCATATCACTACTTGTATATTCATCTCCCGGTATCCACCCATCGGGCAAAACAAAATCTTCAGCTTCGAAAATTGCTATTGCTTTTTCTAACTTTTTAACAGCAAACGCAGTGGCTTCCTGATAAGTTGAAGCTTCATCAATGGCCAGAATATCTTTGGTTGTCTCATCCACCAAATACACTTTATCAAATACAAGCGCAAGATACCCTACAGCAAGTCCCTGACACATATAAGAAACAGCCTTTATCATATTAGTCTCACTTCCACCTTCGCCTATTTCCATTTCATTTAACTCAATTGCCCACAAAACATCATTTGCTGATGAGTTTATAGAGTATAAACTTTTCCAGTAATTTTCTATTATATATCTGTAAACAGAGGATGATGTGTTTACAAAATTCATCCTAGGTTCAGAACTAAGATCTTTCATACCAGCAGTACCCCATGAACAAGTTCCATTATCAGACATCGCCCACATAGATAATGCGGGACCATTGTATCCATGAACTGTCTGAAACCATCCGTTTAACAAAGATGAGGCAACACCTTTTACATCATCAGGTGATTGCATTATCTGTACAAGGTCAGGTTGATTTAAATTTTCAACATCCAATTTCTTAGTACACGAAAAACTATAAACTATCAAGCCAACAAAAATTAAAAAAAACTTAAAATATTTCATAGATAATATTTTTGGGAAAAATGATTAACAAAAAAAGAGCCATTCCTAGGTAGAAACGGCTCTATAAACGTTAAATAGTACAAATTAATTTCAGTCTACCTTTTTCACTAATTTAGTAGGAAAAGAAGCATTATCAGAACCATAAGTAAATCCTTCTGCTTCATCTAGATCTCCTTCAGCATAATACCAAAGAACATCCATATCTATAGACATTGTGAACCCATCCCATACTCCGGCTGTTACCTCGTACCAATAAGTTCCCCAGGTAGTTAGACCCATTTTTTGATAGTCCATGGTAACTGCACCTGTTTGTAAATCGAGATTAATAGTTACGGCACCATCTCCTCCATGTCCGGCAACAATATTCTCAGCCCAACCATAATACTTCCCTGTATAAAGACAAGAGTAATTTAAGCCATCAATTTCAACGGCTTTAATTGTCAACTGAGTATCCCCTGCCTTTTCGATCTGGACTTCATATTCAAAAGGATCTTCCGTACCGATTACAGCATCATAAGTTGTCCATGTTCCAACAAACTCATCAATTGTACGAGGCTTAAACTTTTTAAGCGAAACAGGCAATACAGCAACTTCTGAAGATACTCCCTGAGCGGTAGTTTCAACAACTTTTACAAGTACTTCTACATCATCATTCGACTGATCGAAAGTTATATTTGCACCTGACCCATCCTCAGAACTACTAAAAGGTTCTATTTGAGCTCCGATACCTTCTACCGACCACTCATATGTAGCTCCACCTCTTGCAGAAACAGTGTAAGTTAGCGGTGCTAATCCGGAAGCATAACCAACTTCCGGTCCGCTCAAATCCTGAACTACTGGTTCATAACTGCTCCAGTCATACGAATCATCATCCGAACAACTTGAAACAGCAAAAACCAAACTCAATACTGATATAAATATTTTTTTCATTTTGTTTTGATTTTGAAATTTAAAAGAGAGTTAACACCTTACAGATGTTAACTCATAATTTTACTTATTTCCAACCACCATTAGACACATCCTCTCCGGCAACACCCTGGTTTCCACCGAATGTATAAAAAGGTTGTTCTATTACTTCAAGTTGTTGTGCTGGTATAGGGAAATGCAATAAAGTACCACTCTGCAACTGGTCATTTCTTCTCATATCGAAAAACTCAATTCCAGGTCCGGTAAGAATAAGCTCTATATTTCTTTCATACCAAACTGCATCCTTAACTTCACTGTCAGTAGCTCCAATTTCAGGTAATTCACCACGGGTAACACGTGTACCTGCATTTATCACAGCAGCAGCAGAAGCTAAATCACCCAATTGATAATGTGCTTCGGCAATAAATAAATCATTTTCAGCAACTGTTAAATCTCTCATCGGCTCTGTCCAGGTAGTTATATACTCATCTAAGCGACTAAATCTGTAGCTTGAGAAATGATATTCACCTCTTTCAGGTCTGAAAGCATTTGATGAAAGATACTCGAAATCTGTAACAGCTCTTTTATCATCGGAAACCATCTCCAATAAATTTGCATGACTTTCATATCCGCCGGCAGGCCAAACAGAAGGAATTGTTGGGTCCATCATATTTATTACCCTCATATCTACTCTTCCCCAACCAGGATAAACAGAATATGTTTGATACAATGAATACCAGGTTACATCATCGGCTAAAGGAGCAAAATCTTTTTGAATCCCTTTTTGTGCATGATTAAGTACAGATGCCCAGTCAACTGCTGAATTTTGAGCAGAATTTCTAGAATTATATACTAATAATCTGGCAACAAAAGAATGAGCCAGTTTAGCCATATCGTCACTTGTATATGTATCACCGGGAATCCATCCTCCTGGCAAAGAAAAATCTTCCGCTTCGAAAATAGCGATTGCTTTCTCTAATTTTTCAACAGCAAAAGCTGCAGCATCCTGATAAGAAGAAGCTTCTACGGCTAACGCATCTTCAGTTGTTTCATCAACCAAATAAACCTTATCGAACAAAAGCGCTGTATAACCAATGGTTAATCCCTGACTCATATAGGCAACTGCTTTCACCATATTGGTTTCACTACCATCTTCTCCAATTTCCATTTCATTAGACTCTATAGCCAATATAACATCATTGGCAGAAGAATTAGTAGCATATAACCATTTCCAATAAACTTCAGTAATTTGTTTATAACTATACGAGGGAGTATTTACAAAATTAGCTCTTGGTTCAGAACTAAGATCTCTCATCCCGGCATTACCCCATGAGCAGGTACCGTTATCAGCCATAGTCCACAATGCTAAAGCAGGACCATTATATTCATGAACTGTTTGAAACCAGTTATTAATAAGACTCGACGCAACACCCTTTACATCATCGGGCGACTGCATTGACTGCACTAAATTGGGTTGATTAAGATTTTCAACCTCTAATTTCTTACTACAAGAGGAAGTTATACTTCCGACCAGTAAGACAACACTAATATATTTTAATATCTTCATAAGAATCGGAATTAGAATTTAAACTCAAGTGAGAATGAATAGGTTCTGAAGTTTGGATAACCGGCAAAATCGAATGCATAGATTTGGTCATCAGTTTCGCCATAGGTAGCAACTTCAGGGTCATATCCTGAGTAATCAGTAAATGTCAATAAATTTCTGGCAATAAAACCTACTTTGATATTTTCAACAACATTACCTACATTACCCAAAACACCTTTATCGAAGTTATAATACAACGACATTTCCTTAAGTTTAACATAAGTACCATCTTCTACCCAGAAACTATTGATAGAGTTTACATCATATAAACCTTGATAATATGGCATTGCTTTTTTCTCATTCTCAGCTTTACCGTATTGGTCCATCATGGAATGTCGACTATCTCTAGTCATCCACTGACCTGTTCTGTTATAAATATCACCTCCCTGTTTCCATTGCCAAAGCATATAGAACGAAAGTCCTCTCCACGACAGGTTAGAAGTTAATCCAACTTTGAAGTCAGGATTTGTATCTCCTATTTTTACTGATGCAGCATTTCCTTCCTCATCCAATAATATAATTGGACTTTCATTAACTGTACCTTGAGAGCCTTTTGTTACAACATAACCATCGCTATTAACTTCATAATTATCGATAGATTCACCTTCTCCAAGCTGTTTTTCCATTTGGTCTAGTGATTTAACAAAATCTTTACCATACATTGTACCAAACATCTCTCCTTCTCTGATATAGAAAGCAATTGCATCCTGTCCGTCAGGACCTGTTTGATAGGCCGGAATATCTAATCTTGTTATTTCTGTTCTGGTTCTGTCGAAAACAACACCTACATTCCAGTTTAACTTATCACTTCTAATGATATCTGAATTAATAGAAGCTTCGAAAGTATTAGCCTCTAAAGCTCCGGCATTCTCCCATTTTGTCGCAAATCCACCTGCCCAGGCAGCCAAAGGACGCTCAAGAATTTGATCATCTGTCTTAGTATTTGCATAGGTAAACTCCATAGTAACTCTTTCGAACATTTGGGCATCAATACCTACTTCAATTTCAGTAGAACGTGAAGGCTTCAAATCGGCATTACCGAGCTGAACTTTAGATGCATTACCCTCACTCATATCAAGAGTTTCATATTGGTAATTAAATCCTGGTCTTTGCCCTGATGTACCATAAGCACCACGAATTTTAAACTCGTTAAATCCTGGTATATCAATATCCTCACTTAGACGGTAAGCTCCTGATATCCTATAATAAGATGCATACCTTTCATTCTCTCCAAACAAAGAAGATCCGTCCAGTCTGTAAAGTGCATCAAAAATATATCTGTCTTTATAAATAAAGTTCACTATACCAAAATAGTTTTCTGCCCTAATATCTGAAACAAAAGACTCGGCTGTCTTATCTTCCATTTTAATAGCATTGAATGTAGGCAGATCCCTAACAGTAAAGTTATTACCATAAGTATCAAAATTCTCATAATGATTATCTTCCCACAAGTAACTAAGCTTACCATTAATTGTAAGATCTTCCCATGATTTAGTAAGGTTAATTGTTCCTCTAAGTGTTTGTGCAAACTCTTTTGAAGCATACTTTCTCAAATAACCTTCGGTATAAACCTGACCTGCCCCTCCGACAGTGTATGTATCGAATGGATCATAGCTTGACGATTTATACTCTCTACTTTCGAAAGCGTAACTAACTTTAGCTGAAATCCAATCGGCTATTCTCCAATTTAAATCGTATGAACCAAGGAATCTAACCTTATCTGTATTTCTTTCTTTTTTCCACAATTCATATAGTGGATTTGTAACGTTTCCGGCCCAATGGTTTGGACGTAAATTATATGATTGACCGTCAGGGTTCTCCTGGAATAGATTCACATCAGGATCCTGTAATACTACATCAAAAAATACTCCTCCGTTGTAAGTACTCGACCCTCCGGGAGTATTATTACTGGTTTTGATATAGTTATTACTAGCAGAGAATTTTAAATCCTCAGTAATTGCATGGTCAACGTTTAATCTGAAACTTTGACGTTTATATCCACCTGTCTCGATTAACACCCCTTGATTGGCATTATTTTCGAACGAAGCAAATAGGTTAGTTTTATTAATTCTGTGCCCAATACCAACATAATTTGTATAAAATGCACCATTGGTAAACATATCATCCTGGTGGTCTGTGGTAATTCTATGAGGCTGGTCCATATATTGAGATGGCTGTAGCATTCTGTCTCCTTCGATTCCATCACTCTGACCACCTTCATAATCGGCAGGATATGTAACTCCGGCGTACTTAGTATACTTATCAACAGACATATAATCATCTGCCAGAATAAATGCATGGTGTTCTGCTACATCCATTTTCTTGGCTATAGACTGGAATCCATATTCATTTCTGAATGTTACCGAAGTCTTATTATTATCTAAAGAGCTACCTCTTTTAGTAGTAATTACAACAACACCATTACCGGCTCTTGAACCGTACAAAGATGAAGCAGCAGCCCCTTTAACAACCTCCATAGATTGTATATCATCTACGTTGATATCAGAAAGGCTTCCTTCCATAATTACACCATCAATCAAAATCATAGGTTTCTGACTACCCGTAATATTTGTAGCTCCACGCAATAAAATTGTAGAACCACTACCCGGAGAACCATTACCTGAAGTAATCGTAACACCTGCAACTTTACCCTGAAGTGCACTTGCAGCAGAAACAGCAGGAACATCTTTAATAGCTTGTTCTCCAACCTTTGCAACCGATACAGATAATTTCTTTTTAGAAGTACCTGCAGCAACACCTGCAACAATAACCTCATCCAATACATTTGCATCAGGCTCCATAACCACGTTCATTGATGAACCGGTAATTTTCACTTCCTTATCGGCATAT
>JBDLIU010000233.1:0-7140 GCA_039714715.1 Bacteroidota bacterium | reverse complement strand
AAAACTTTTTCCACCCCTCCCCTTTCCAATTAAATAATTAAAATACTATTTTTGCAATCCATTTACAGAGTGGAAACCATATTGACCCATGGTGTAACTGGCAACACGTCTGGTTTTGGTCCAGAAGAGTCCAGGTTCGAGCCCTGGTGGGTCAACAGAACATCCCAATCCCGATGGCTATCGGGATGGGATTTATTATTAACGCGCATGCCATGTCTAACGTAAAAATTTTCTCGGGTTCAACCAGCAAGTATCTTGCAGAAAAAATTGTTCAGGCTTATGGGAATAAGCTGGGCCAGGTAAAAACCAGGAAATTCAGCGATGGTGAAATGGCACCTTATTATGAAGAATCGGTTCGTGGCTGTGATGTGTTTATTGTTCAAAGCACCTTTGCTCCTGCTGATAACCTTCTTGAACTATTCTTGCTGGTAGACGCTGCCAAGCGTGCCAGTGCCGATAGTGTAACCATTGTAGTCCCCTATTTTGGATATGCGCGTCAGGATAGAAAAGACAAGCCCAGGGTAGCCATTGCTGCCAAACTTATTGCCAACCTAATCACTGCATCCGGTGCTGACAGATTAATGACCAGTGACCTGCATGCAGACCAGATACAGGGTTTCTTTGATATCCCTGTGGATCACTTTGATGGCGCATCGATATTTGTTCCTTACCTAAGGTCTTTGGAATTGGATAATCTGCTTTTTGCTTCACCAGATGTTGGCGGGGTGAAACGTACACGCAACTTCGCCAATTTCTTTAGTGCTGATATGGTTGTTTGTGATAAGCACAGAAAAAGAGCCAATGAAGTGGCCTCAATGCAACTAATTGGTGATGTTACTGATGCCAACGTTGTATTGGTAGATGACCTCATCGATACCGGAGGAACCATGGCCAAGGCCGCCAAGCTTATAATGGATAACGGAGCAAAATCCGTACGTGCTGTATGTACGCACCCTGTGCTATCCGGAAAGGCATATGAGAACATTGAAAACTCAGTACTGGAAGAGATGGTCGTTACTGATACAATTCCATCCAAGCCCAACAGTAAGATAAAAGTGCTTTCTGTAGCACCTCTGTTTGCTAAAGGTATAAGAAAAATTCACGACCACGAGTCTATCAGCTCGTTGTTTATCAGATAAGTAATTAATTATTAAACTATAAATATTTTAACTATGAAAACCATTGAGATTATAGGGTATAGAAGAGCAAATCTCGGGAAATCAGATGCTAAGAGACTTAGAGCAGAGGGTAATGTACCTTGCGTGCTTTATGGAGGAGATGAACAAATTCATTTCTATGCACCAATGATTTTGTTCCGTGATCTTGTTTATACCAGAGACGCACACTTCGTAAGCCTAAATATAGAAGGAGAAGAGCATAAAGCAATTATGCAGGAAGTACAGTTTCACCCGGTAAGTGAGATTATCCTTCATGCAGACTTCCTGATGTTATTAGAAGGTAAGCAAATTAAAATGGATATTCCTGTGAAACTTGTAGGAGAATCACCAAGTGTTATGGAAGGTGGTATTCTTGTTCATAAGCGAAGAACACTTAGTGTTTTAGCTTTACCTAATAACATGCCATCACATATTGATGTTGATATTTCTAACCTTATATTTGGTAAATCCGTAAAGGTAGGAGATGTTGAACTGGAAGACATTGAAATTCTCGATACCAAGATTGCTTCCATTGCCGTGGTTGAGGTTCCTAGAGCACTTAAGACTGCTGAAGAAGAGGAAGCTGAGGCTGCAGAAGCATTAGCATTATTAGAAGGTGAAGAAGGAGAAGGTGAAGAAGGCGCTGAAGGTGCTGAAGGAGATGCCAAACCTGCTGAAGGGGATGCCCCTAAAGAAGGTGGAGATAAGGGTAAAGAATAAATCTTCATTAAACCATTTTGAAAAGGCTATTTCATACCGATGGTTATCGGGATTTGAGATAGCCTTTTTTTCTTGGAAATAATTAGTAAGGTCAGATCACAAAGAACTCGCTTGAAGAGTTGTTTCCTGACTCATTCACATCAATATTTCTTTCAATGTCAGAAGGTAACTTCTGACATCACATTATATTTGGATTGAATTACACTCTTATATGAAGTATTTAGTTGTTGGTTTAGGTAATATTGGTTCAGAGTACGAACTCACAAGGCATAATATTGGATTTTTAGTCCTTGACAGACTAGCAGATCAAAAAGGTGCTAAATTCGAACCAGCCCGCTATGGAGACCAGGCTATTATTAAACACAAAGGGAGAACCATTCACCTCATCAAGCCTTCAACCTATATGAACCTCAGTGGGAAAGCAGTTAATTACTGGCTAAATGCTTTAAAGCTACCCAGAGAAGAACTTCTGGTGGTTGTAGATGATATTGCACTTCCATTTGGGAAACTCAGAATGCGTATCAAAGGATCTGATGCCGGTCATAATGGGATGAAGAGTATAGAACAACTTACAGGTGGAAATAATTACCCCAGACTACGTTTTGGCCTTGGTAATGATTTCCATAAAGGACAACAAGTAGATTATGTGCTTAGCAGATTTACGCAGGACGAGTTTGATGCACTACCTGAAAAAATGGATAAGGCCATTGATATGATTCTATCATTCTGCACTATTGGAATAAATAGAACGATGAACCAGTATAATGAGTAGTAAATCTAATTGGGTTTAACTTACCTGGCTGACAATATTTAATATTTCTTCAGAACAAGCAACTGCAAGTTACCCGAGGCATCTTCAGCAATTATAATAACTGATTATAATAAGATTGATTTCTTAACCGTTCTATAAGTTCTTTTTTGTCCTGAAATTCTGAATTAACAATTTTATTGTACCATTTTTTTGCAGAAACAAAGTCGTTCTGTTCAGCATAAATCTGGATAATATTTAGATAATGCAGGCCAAATGGGTAATCCGGGTGCTTATTGATAGCCGTCTTATAGGCTTCTAACGCAAAGTTGGGCATCCCTTTAGCATAATAATTATAACCTGAATTTATACTTTGGTTCATTTCTTCGTTAAGTATTATACCTTTTATCGAGAAACAATATTGGTTACAATCTTCAATTAAAGTAAGGTATTTTGTTGTTTCAATTTTCGGGAAATACAATTTGAAAATCAGCACTTCCCCAACATAGTTAAACTGGTAATTAGAAGGGCATACAGGAATACCCTCTGATCTATTCAAATGGTATTTTTTCCCTGTTAAAACATCCTGCACAAAAATATTCCTGTCTGCACAAAATGAACCTGTTTCTGACTGATTTTCAATAGCTAACTCAAAAATAGTTTCATTTACAGTATTGCTTATTTTTTTTATTTTCATAGGGTGGCTTGCCAGCCCAAAGTTGGGATTAACAAGTTCCTGCGAAAATCCTGAAAACGAAGTTAAAATAGACGCAACCAGGAAACCGATTTTTCTCAATTCACTTAAATTTATTACCACAAAATTCAAATTTTAAATATCATATCTCTTAAAACAAAAAACCATTGAGCAAAAAACATGCCCAATGGTCAAAGATAAACTGTTTCTTTTATAATTTGTTACTCACCACCAAATGTGAAATCAAGGCCAAATCCTACACCCACTGCAGTTTTTTCATAAGTTTCATTAAAAGGAACAGGAATTCCTCCTAAATCATACTCTTTCCCAACAGTTTGAGTTTGGTAATTAGTCATGAAAGCACCTAATTGAAATGTAATCATGTCACTAATCTTATAAGCGCCACCGGCTCCAAATGAATTAGTTGCCATACTATACGATAAATCAGTTTGATAATTCTCAGTTACACTTGGTTGAGTGCCTAACCAACCAGCACTTACCAAAAGTTTTTCATTAATATCATATTCCAGACCTAAAGCATATTCGATTGAGTTGCCTTCAATATTCAAATCAACATCTTCCCAGCCCACCTGGCCATCAAAATAAGTATGGAAACCAGCATGGATATTTAAAGCATCAGTTGCCTGAAATTTAGCTCCAACAGAAAGCATTGCCGGCATATCTGCATTAGTCACCTCACCATCAGGGAACATAGAGCTACCATCCACACCCGTAACAACATCTAATGTTGTATTATTAGTTAACTCAAGATTAGTTTTAAATTCATATTTAATACCAATATTTAATTTATCTTCCATAAAAGAAAGGTTTACACCAACTATAGGGGTAAATCCACTACCAGTTTGCTCTACATCTGCTTCCTGATCAGCCATTAAAGGAGCTACTGCATTTAATTGGGCTGCCTGACCAGTTAATTGAGCTGCCATAGCAGTATACTGAGTAGCAAAACCATCAAAACCTGTTTGTAACTCTGTAACAGTTAAATCAGTTGGGTCACCACCAAGTTGAGTATATCCATTTTCAACCAGGTCTGCCTCCCCCTGAGTTATCACTCCCGCACCAACAAGTTCAGCAAGCGTATTGCCACCTAAATTGTTATCAATAGCTACTTGTAGTTCTCCTGAAGCAAATGAAGCTTGTCCAGCTGCAGAAGTGGCCAGAGTAGCACCCGCAGTAGCTTCAGCAGCAACACCTTCTAAATAGGGTTTAGCCTCAACTTCTGTACCATTAGCTGTTACCATGATATCACTCATAGCTCCCTTATAAGTGTTTTTCGCCATAACATATCTCCCTCCCGCATAAACAGAAATCATATCATTGACCTCATAACTTACTCCTGCCTGGACTCCAAAATAAACAGAAGTGCCTGAAAAGTTCATATTCATTGAATATCCTGTTACACCAGTACTTGCAAGCATAGGCACTAAAGTAGAAACAGGCATTTCAATTGAAGGCAAACCGCCTGCAAAATCTGCACTACCTCCGCCACCAATTGGGTTAAACCCAAAAGAAAAAGCAAGTTTACCTGTTTTATATGCAGCATAAACTCCTGGAAAAAGAGGCGCAGAAACTTTTCCTTCATAATCAACAGGAGCATTATTTAAATACATAAAATCACTTATTACGTTTTTCGTCTGTCCCAAAACCTGATTGCTTAAAGAAAGGTGAAAGCCATCAGAAAGTTTAGTTAACCCTGCAGGGTTATAATATACCGCATCAATACTGGTTGATGCATCTCTTACCATCATCCGTGTCCAGGAAGCACTTTGGTTTGTATTGGTAACAATACCCCCGGAAAAAGCCAGGTTTGCTGTTAAAAGCAGGCTAAAAAATGATACTATAATTTTCTTCATAATTAACTTAAATTAGGTTTTAAATTTGGTTAATAATAGACATATATGAGCTAAAACCAAAATATCTTCATAACTATTTCAAATAACCTGAAAGGGGAATATTTATATTCGAAATATACAATTGGACTCCCCCTGCCTGTTGCACCTTGGAAATATATAATAATATTGCAAAATTCATATATTCTGCACCTTTATAGGAGCCTCCATATAAGTCCTTTGGGCCTTCGGCCTAAAGACACTGGTTTAATTCGTATTATTCATCAGCCAGCTGGCTGATGAATAATTACTACATATACTGTTCAGTAATATTAACTTACCTGACTTCCGTTGTTAACTTCGTCTTCTGGAATAAGCATTTGTAAAGCACCGGAAGCATCTTCAGCCATCAATACCATTCCTTCAGATTCTATTCCCATCATCTTTCTTGGGGCCAGGTTAGCCAATACTGTCACCTGTTTACCAATTAGAGATTCAGGCTCAAACTGGTGTGCAATACCACTTAAAACAGTTCTTTGATCAATACCGGTATCAATTTTTAATTTCAATAATTTCTTTGATTTTGGCATCTTCTCTGCCTCTAAAACGGTTCCTATTCGGATATCCAGTTTGGCAAAATCATCATAGGTGATTTCTCCCTTTAGTTCTTTCACTTCTGCCATGGTAACTTCATTATCATTCCTGGTCTTTTGGAGTTTTTCAATTTGCTCTTCAACAACTTTATCCTCAATCTTTTCAAAAAGCAGTTCGGCTTTGTTTATTTCATGTCCAACCTTTAATAACTCTTCATTTCCCGCATCTTTCCAGATTAACTTTTCAAGGTTGAGCATCTTAAATACTTTATCTGATGAGTCTGGAAGAAATGGCTCTGCCAGCGTTGCCAGGTTAGCCACCACCTGTAATGACAGGTTTAGAATTGTTCCAACTCTTTCTTTATCCTCCTTAATCAGCTTCCATGGTTCCGTATCTGCAAGATATTTATTCCCTGTTCTGGCTAGATCTATATACTTAGCCAAAGCCTCACGAAAACGATACTTGTCAAGTGATGATGCTATATTTTCCGGAGCCGACTGAAGATCTGCAATCAATTCCTGATCAATTGTCTCAAGGTTTCTTCTTTCAGGAACTATACCATCGAAGTACTTGTGAGTTAATACCACCGCCCTATTAATAAAATTACCCAAAATAGCAACCAGCTCATTATTATTCCTCGCCTGGAAATCTTTCCAGGTAAAGTCATTGTCTTTCGTCTCCGGAGCATTAGCACAAAGCACATATCTTAATACATCCTGTTTCCCGGGGAACTCCTCGATATATTCATGTAACCAAACTGCCCAATTCTTTGAGGTTGAAATCTTATCTCCTTCCAGATTAAGGAACTCATTAGCGGGTACATTATCAGGTAAAATATAGTCACCATGGTGCTCAAGCATGGATGGGAAAATTATACAGTGGAATACAATATTGTCTTTCCCTATAAAATGTAAAAGCCTTGTATCTTCTGATTGCCAGTATTTCTTCCAGTCATTACCTGTTTCCTCTGCCCAATCTTTGGTGGCAGAGATATAGCCAATGGGCGCATCAAACCAAACATAGAGCACCTTGCCTTCTGCTCCTTCAACTGGCACAGGTACCCCCCAGTCCAGGTCACGGGTTACGGCACGTGGCTGTAATCCCTGATCGATCCATGATTTACATTGCCCGTAAACATTGGTTTTCCAGTCGTGCTTATGACCTTTAACAATCCATTCATTCAACCATGACTCATACTTATCCAAAGGCAGGTACCAGTGTTTAGTTTTCTTTAAAACCGGCTCATTGCCACTTAACGCTGATTTTGGATTCTTTAGCTCTGTTGGACTCAGTGAAGAACCGCATGATTCACACTGATCTCCATACGCACCTGCATTACCACATACAGGGCACTCTCCAGTAATGTAGCGGTCTGCA
>JBDLIU010000232.1:0-7161 GCA_039714715.1 Bacteroidota bacterium | reverse complement strand
TTGTTTATCCGGTGATAATTCATCTCTGGCCTGAAGATTAACACCTCTCCATCCGGATTCTTATAGGCTTTTAAACCTTCAAATACAGACTGACCATAATGAATAGCAGGATTAGCAGGGCTAATGCTTATATTGTCGTATGGTACAATCCTGAAATCTTTCCATTCTCCATCATAATAATCCGCAATAAACATATGGTCGGAATATTGTTTGGCAAAGTCAATATTATGAAAATCCATTTCTGATATCCTGGATTTCGCCACCTTATTATACTGAATATTCATGGTTTGTACCTTGGTTAATTATGCTAAAAATTACTTCAACAAAATTACAGAAAAAGGTATAGGAATACTAATGTTAATTATCGGTTATCAGTTATCGATAATCGGCGCTTACTGACTGCTGGCAAACTGATTACTGATTACCTGTTTTGGTCCCAGGGTATTTCTTTTGCCCCTAAATCATGCGCAATTTTCCTGCTTAAAACAAACAGGTAATCTGATAGTCTATTGAGATAAATAATAATTTCAGGGTTTATTTCTGATTCCTGATTTAAGGCTACCACATTACGCTCTGCCCTTCTGCATATAACCCTCGCCTGGTGACAAAAGGAAACATGTAGATGTCCTCCGGGCAGAATGAAGTTCTTCAGAGCTGGAAGAGATTTTTCCAATCTATCAATTGACTCCTCCAGAACTAAGGTCTCCTCAGGTTCAATTTCAGGTACTTTCATGCCTTTTTTATCCGGGTCAGCAGCCAGGTAAGACCCAATTGTGAAAAGGTGATTTTGGATTTGAATTAATGTTTGTTTTATACTATTATCTTCACACACATCCCTCACGACACCCACAGCTACATTCAGCTCATCAATGGTGCCATAAGCTTCAATTCTTGCCGAAGCCTTGGAAACACGTTTTCCACCCCATAGTGAAGTAGAACCTTTGTCTCCGCCTTTAGTATAAATTTTCATTGATTAATTAAATAATCTAGGAAAATGGAGTTGTGTGAATGGTAGCTCTAATATCCTTGTTTATTTCATCACTTTCTACCAGACCATCACGTAATTTGATTATACGATGCGCATAATGTGAAATATCATCTTCATGCGTTACCATAATAATAGTATTGCCCCTATCATGAAGGTCCTGGAATAAATCCATAATGTCATATGATGTCTTTGTATCCAGATTACCAGTTGGTTCATCGGCCAGGATAATACTGGGATCATTAACCAATGCCCTTGCTATGGCAACGCGTTGTCTCTGCCCACCTGACAACTCACTTGGCTTATGTGTTGCCCTGTCAGCCAATCCTGTATCTTCTAACACTTGCATAGCTTTTTCTTCACGCTCAGCACGACCATATCCTGCGTAGATTAATGGTAATGCAACATTATCTAGTGCAGTTGCCCGTGGCAGCAGGTTAAAAGTTTGAAATACAAATCCAATTTCCTTATTCCTGATCTCAGCCAATTCATTTTCAGTAAGATGGCTAACATCCTGGTTGTTGAGAATATAATTGCCACTTGTTGGTGTATCTAAACAGCCAATGATATTCATTAATGTAGACTTGCCCGAACCGGATGGTCCCATAAAGGCTACATACTCACCCTGGTCAATGGAAATACTGATACTTTGTAGGGCATGTACAATTTCAGTACCCATTTTATATAACCTGGCAATTTCAGAAGTTTCTATAATTTTTGTCATTGACTGTCGGGGTTGATTATTTCTTAGAGTTTTGACACATTTTTAAGACTTTACTTGTCTTTTATTTATTACAAAAAAAGCAATAAAAACAATATTTCAAAATATTGGTTCTATTAACGGTTATTTATTCCGCAGGTTCCGAATCTAACAAATTATTTTGTTCAAGCTTCTTTTTATCATACTCAGCTTTTAATAAGAGATAAGATTGCCCCGAAAACCGCTGCCGGTATTGATACAGTGCATTCTCTGCAAACTGGTCTAACCCAACATCCAGTGCTTTTAATATATAAGCTCTTAATAACTTAGGCGATGACAAATTAGTCTGAACGGCTTTTGCTAAATAATTATAATTTAGAAATGGATCATTTTGTTCTGTGAATTGCGATGTTCCAATCAAAACGGCATCAGCAAAAAATGGATTATCTTCTGCCAAATGAAGATAATCAAGGCTATCCAGCGAGAGGCCTGCTTTATGATTTAAAGTGTTTTCAAGTAAATAGTCATTAGATGCAAAACCAATAAGAGAATCATACTCTACAATAATTTCCTGCACCAACTCAGCATCATCGCTACTTAATGCCTTAATTATCAGGAATGACTTGTATTGATCCATATTTAATGAAATCTCTTCAATATTTTTCAACATCAATAATGTGCCGGTATTATTACCATATTGATAGTAATTGTCGGCCAGGTATAAGGCGAGATCAATTCTTAATGTATTATTTTCTATTTTCTTCAACAGCTCATTCTCAGCAGTTTCATCGATGAAATATCGCATATAACGACCATATACATACCTTTTTACATCTGTATCCAGAATGGGATTATCTTCATATAAAACATCTAAAATAACTTGTGCCAGCTCCTGCTCCATTTCATCACCACCTATAAGTCTTGATTTCCAATATTCAATATCATTTTCAAAATTGCCACTCTCAAGGCTTGACACTGACACTTGCAATAAAAATGAGTCATCCAGGAGGCTGGCAAACATTTCTTCAGCCTGATTGTAGGCATTTAGATCCAGGTACAAGATGCCCATTACCACCTTTGCTCGTTCTGACAGACTGGTAGAATTAGAAGATAAAGCCTTTAAAACATCAAGTGACTGGGCAATATTACCCACTTCATAGGCAGCCAGTGACCAGTTAAATAATAGTTGGTCTTTATAATCCTGATCATCAGTATTGTCAATTATCTCTTTTGCCTTAATCAAGGAACTATCTTCAACACTGAATTGGTCTGTAAGCAATAAATTATTTAGAAGAACCATATCATACATATGATTGGCATTCTGCATTTCCATTTTACTGCTCACACCTAATGCTGATGCATTGGATTTACCCGCTCTATCAAGGTCACTCAAAAGGTAAGTAGAATCACTTCCTAAGGGTATACCATACTTGGCTGACAACGCCAGCAGGTTATTCTTCACCTTCCTATTTCCCTTAACTGTTGATTTCAAATAGAAAATGGCAGAATCCGCGACCTTAACCTTTTCAAACTGTAATGCCAGATTATTAGTTATATAACTATTTCCTTTTAATTCCTCTAAACCATTCTGCAGGGTAAACAGTGCTGTAAATGCATCCCTGGTTCTGTCATCCAGAATAGCCTTGTTTACATAGGTCTGTGCTTTGGGCTGCTGATCTGTGGCAAATTTATATCTTTTATTAGCTTCGTCAGGCTTTTTTTCTTCCTCAAGCAAGGCTAATGAATAATTAGATTTATGATTACGATAAGCATATATGTTGCCATTGCTATAATATGCTTTTGCAAGGTCAACATCGCCCTTCTGTAAAGCATAATCACCTCTAAGGTTATCATAGCCACCTAAGCTGTACCAGACTGGATAATCAAACCCTTTAATAGCAAATAGTGCCACCACAATCATTATAGCCATTAAGCGATAAGTGAGAAAAGGCAGGTTTGTGGGATTATAGAGTACCTTTCTAATCTCAATACCTTTCTCTATCAAAGGAATAAAATTGTAGAGTATATACAGGATAAAGGCAATACCGATTCCCAGGTGAGCATAGATAATAAGATCATCTATAATTCTTAATAATGGATCATTTACAGACAACATAAAGATGATCACCATACCCAAACTAACCACAGCGATCAACAGATGAAGTATTGGCCATATGGCTTCAATATTCGATGCACCAGCATATAATCCAGCCCTGGCCCTACTTCCCCATACTGATAGAACTGAAGAAATAACTAACAGTACTAAAGGATTAATATAGAACAGGTCCCAGTCAATATAGTGGGCTATATTAAGGTATGTCAATAAAATATACACCCAATAGATAAATGATAATATCAGGAAGTGCTTTATCCTGGCATTGTTGTCTATTCCCGAAGTAGATGTGATAGCTCTAGCAAAAAGGGAGATTATCTCGTGAGCAATTGTTAATATAAACAGAATGAGTAAGATGTAGGGGGCCAATGAGCCATAAACAAACCATCGGATATAGGGTTGTTCCGCTTCACTAAAGAAGTAAATCAATCCTCCTATTATAAGGAAAGTAACAGCCATCACCCACAGTCTTTTTATAAAACCTGCATTCTGATTAAAGGCATGGAGGAAATAACTGGGGAGTAGTAATAGAACAAAAACCAATGCCAATGCCTTGGTGTCTGACCAACCAAACAATTCCAGCATTTCTACATGTAGCATTGCTAAAAACGCCAGCATCCCTCCCATTGCAACCAGATACCAAAATCGTTTTAGCAAAGTAACTATACTTAAATAAACCAATAAGGCGGCTATAATAACTGCCATCATTATTGGGTAGGTATAACCAGCAGTGGGAACTTCTCCTCCGGAATAAACCTCAGTAAGCACTTTCTTCTCTGCATTGATTGTAAAATCAAAAAATCCTTTGGTAATGGTTTTTATATCAACCAGGTAAGATGATTCTTGCGTTAAGACATGCCATTTGATTAAATTATCTGTACCAATAGTCTCTACAGCCAATATGGTAACTACCTGAGAGAAGAATAGCAGAACAAGCACCCAAAAGACTATTTTGAATGTAGGGTTCCAGTTTTTCCAATAATATAAATCTTTCATTTACCTTTTTCAATCACTTTTGGAACAATAAAAAAATCATCTGTTTTGGAGGTTGCATTTTTTAAAGCATCCTCCTTAGAAATATTTATTGGATTCATATCTTCCCTAACCCTGTTCTTCTCTTGAGACATATGAAGTAATGGATCAACTGATGTTGTATCTATTTCATTTAGTTTTTCAACCCAGTCCAGAATTGAAGTCATATCCTGCTTGAGCTTTTCTCTTTCATGCTCATGTATTGTTAACCGGGCCAGGTTAGCAATTTTATCCAGCATTTCATCAGTTATTTTCATATTGCCTCTACTTTCTTCTCCTTAATTTTATCAGTATTATGTTTAATCAACTCATTTTCAATGAGATTAAAAACCTTTTTCTTTAGTTCCGGTATATCTTCTTCCGTCATATTTTCAGTTGATATAGCCTCATGAATAACAATCTTTATCTTATTACCCCTTAGCAGCATGCTACCATCATCAGGCATTAATAGCCAGTTATAAGGTAAGCTAACAGGAACAACCGGAACCCCTGTAGTAATTGCTGTTCTGAATGCCCCATCTTTATATGGTGTCTGGTAGGGTGGATTGGTTGACCTTATCCCTCCTTCCGGGAAAATAAATAGTGATTTCCCTGCTTCAATAGCCTCAATGGTCTTACCTACCACTTTACCTCTATCACGTAAGCTTTTCCTATTTACAGTAATATGTAACGCTCTGAAATAGTAGCCAAACAATGGTGCTTTGCTAATTGATTCTTTACCAACAAAACAGGCATCATTTGTAATAAGAGGCATCGAAGCTATATCGCTATATGAAAAATGGTTGGCTACATATATACAAGGTTTAGTCCATTCACCCTTGTTCTTATCTTCAATCATCACCCTTAATCCAACCAACTTATAAAGCACAACACCCCAAATATGAGTTAGTTTATAGGCTGTAATATGCCATTCCTTCTTCTGAGCTAAAATTACGAAGCCCGGAAAAACGATTAAAAATGTTAATACGAATAGTATAGTAGCATAAATTGTATGCAGCCATCTAAACACTATCATACGCAATGGTTTTGGCTGCCAAAAATACGCACCTGAATCAAAAGATAAAATTGTAAATGAATTCATTCATTGCTAATAATGCCAAAATCTGTTTTTGGTACAATTAAGAGGTTAAAATATAAGCTACTAACTTATATTTTTAGAGCATTACAATGTTCTTACCTGCAATGTTTCTATTATCCATTTGTTCAATAGCATTAACGATCTGATCAAAAGGATATTTATGGCAAATTAGCGGTGTAATAGAATATTGCTCAACATATTTGACCATAGCTTTGAACTCTTCATCATTACCCATTGTTGAACCTTGAATAGTACCCTGTTTCCAGAATAACCGATACAAATCAAGTTTATCAGGTAATCCATTACTTGCACCATAAAAAACTATTTTGCCACCTGGGTTTAACAATTGAATTAAACCATTAAACTGATCACCTCCTGCACTATCGATTATTAGATCATAACCTCCCGGCTTTAGAGCAGCTTCTTCTATCCAATTAGCACTTCGATAATTAAAGCATTGATCGGCACCAAGTTCTTTTGCTGTTACTAAATTCTTTTCATGTCCTGATGTAATGGAAACCATTGCTCCTGTCGCCTTTGCAAAAAGAAATGCAAAATGTGCTACGCCTCCTCCAAATCCTGAGATTAGTACTTTATCACCTTCACCAAACTTACCATGATGAAAACAAGCCCTATAGGCTGTTAGAGCCGCTAATGGCAAAGCAGCTGCTTCATGGTAATTTAAATGATTAGGCATATTAATCACCCGATCTACATTAACCACCACATATTCAGCAAAAGTGCCATTGGTGGGCATACCTAAAATAGTATAATCCTTGCCCTGGACTAAAGGATCATTTCCCCAATTGACATTAGGATTAATAATAACAGCCCTGTCAAGCCACGTTTTACTAACTCCTTCACCTATCTGATCAATATTCCCTGCCCCGTCTGAACCCAGCACTGTACCAGGCACAATTCCCGGGTATTTACCCTTACTGATCCAGTAATCTCTTTTGTTAATTGAGACCGCTTCCAGTTTTACCCTTACCTCTCCCGGGCCAGGTTGGGGCTTTGAAATATCTTCAATTGCTATGCTATTATCTTCAATTACTACTAAAGCCTTCATTACAAAACTGTTTGTCTCAAGATAACAAAATAACTATTAATTCCTTAGGGTAAGTAAAAATCAGTTAAGTCAATCAGAACCTAGCTTTTATTTTGGAAGCCAATCTCCATTTTTCTGGCTTTATCGAACAGCACATTATTTTCAATATGAATATGCATTCTAAGATTTCTATCAAGATCTTCCA
>JBDLIU010000231.1:0-7187 GCA_039714715.1 Bacteroidota bacterium | reverse complement strand
CAAAGGATGCCCCTTGTGGTGTTTATGTTGATATAAAAGTCACCGAAGGAACCAATACTGAAGAACAAAAATCAGACATGATTGAAAAAACAGTATCCATGTTAAAAGAAGTTGTAGGTGTCGTACAGGAAGCATGCTATGTTGTCATAGACGATATTCCTGCCCATTCATGGGGTTATAACGGTAAAACTCAAGCATCAAGAGCAGCTGAAGTTTCTCCTTAAAAAAGTAAGTCCAGTCTAAACTTTACAGTACATTTGTTGATAATTATCTTTTTTCAGCATAACTTTACTTCAATGAACCATTTGGGTTTTATACGGCCAAAATCTGTTCTTTTATTCGTTTTGAGGGTTTTCTTTGAATCAAACACGTACATTTCAGTTTCTTTTCTTATAAACACAACCCAATGCCAATACGGCTTACCTTTTTCCATGTGCCATTTGGTTGATAATAAGGCCACATTCGGGAGTGATTCCCAACCATTGAATGGTCGTTCCTTATTGGTGGTTTCCACTCCAAGCTTACTCAACAAATTACGGATATAAGTTGTTTCAGTCCAAAGCTTAGAGTCTTCAGCATATATTCCAATGCTATTGGCAATTTTCTTTGCTTCCTTATACGATATCCCGGCTATCACCGCTGCACTCGCAATAGCACAACCGGTTATTTCTTCTTGTACAACTGGATTCATGTTTTTATACCAACGACCTGTTAAACGATAGCTCAAGCATAGTTTGAACTGCCTGATGGAGAGCTATAGGCTCGGAATGAATTTGAACATCTTGTTATTTTTTTAATGTTTAATAACTGCTTTTAAGTGATATTGAAGGCAAAAATTAATTTACCTTATTATGATCCTTATGTCCGTGTTGTAACAAAATAACTCCCGGTATCAGGAACACTACTAAAGCTACTGCCCCACCACGTACAAGCTCCATATCTGTACCATTAAAATACTGTTCGAGAGATAAAACCAGAAATTGAATAGCTAATAATACAAAAATGGCGCCTATAATGGTTGGGGATCCACCCCGGTATTGCTTTTTTAAGTATTCAATCCCAAGCGCACCTAAAACAATAAAAGACAAAGCAATAGAAAACATATAGAAAAAATCTGTTCTGTTTTTCATTTCTTCAGAAAACAAAGAAGTCAGTAACAAACATCCAAATATTATCAATAGCCAGGAAATTATTTTCATATTTTTTTCTCATAATTTATGCTTGTTCAGAAAAACAGGTCACTAGAAAAGAAAGTATTCATTAATAAAACGCATCAAAATAAAAAATGGACAATCAATTATTCTGTCATTTTCCGGGTTTATTGATTTCCTGTATCAGGTTTAAAATTTCCCGATTTAAAAAATCTTTATCCTTGAAAGCGTGGGTAAGAACCGCTATTCCCTGAACTCTGGCCAACAGTGACATGGCTTTTTCATCCGCTGATCTCGCAGAAAAATCAAGCATCATGAACTGTTGTTTTAGCCAATCACGATAACATTGAAACATAGGTAAAGTGATTTGATAAAGAACAGGCTGGTTTTTCGAAAACTCCTCTGTAAGTGTTCCCATAGGGCAGCCATAGTGCATGAGGTTATCCTGCTCATTAAGCAACATTTTACAGAATAAAGTAAGCCTTTCTCTGGGATCGATGGTGTTTCTTTCCCATTGCTTAAGGTGCTCAATAATATCATGTATTCTGCTATTGATAACCGCTTCAAGAATACCCTGTTTATTTTTAAAGTGATAATTAATATTGCCTTTACTCAGCTGTGTCTTATCAACAATATCGCTCATAGCAGTACTATGGTAGCCTTGTTCATAAAATAGTTGATTGGCAGTATTAATTATCCTTAACCTTGTTTTGTCGCCTTGTTTCATAAGATTTAATTAGTGAATATATTTCTGACAATGGTAAATGATCGCCTATATCCTTACCGTAATAGGCTGTTAAAATTTTATTATCTGTATCAATAATAAAGTCAGCAGGAATTCGATGCAAATCACCCTCAACACTACCGGGATAATAGTGATGTTTTACAACAGCATTAAAAACCTGTGTTATTTTAATCGTCCATGCTCTTAGAAAACCCAGCCAGGAGCTTTCAAGCCCATACAATCGATATAATGTACATTCTGGATCAGGCAGTACAGTAAAAGGAATAGTCTGCTTACCAACATAGTCATTTATTTTATCTTTGGGAGATTGAAAAACAGCAACAATATCCATCTTTTGACTTAATTCATGATAATTTTCAATCAATTCATGAATTCGCAAATTACATAAAGGGCAAGAAGCATATCGAAAAAAAGCAAGCATTATTAACTTATTTCTGGGTTCCGATGTATTATAACACTGACCATTTAAGTCTGTTAAAGAAAATTCGGGGACAGGAGAATTTATTGTTAATTTCATTTGTCACGCCCCTTATTCTTTAACAGCCATAGACATTGCGGCATCCTGTCTCAGCTTTAGTTCCTGAATTTGCTCCTTCACTGATACCCGCCAATCGATTTCAGGTTGAAAATCTAATTGCTGTTTGGCTTTGTCATTGCTGGTATGGGTTTCTTCCAAAAGGTGAATAATGCTTCTTGTCACCAGAGGCTCCCATGGAACGATAGGATTGATTTTCTCCATCAGCCATGCAAATGGATAAGCAATAAAAAATGGCACACCAAAGTGTGGTTTTGGATAATTAAATTCCTGATTGACATAATTGACGATTTCCCTGAATGTTGGCTGCTCTTTTCCAACAATATTAAATCGTTCATGATTATTTAAAATATCAGCATTTATTGACTGCAAAAAAGCACGACCAATATCCCTGCCATCAATTAATGGTATGTGTGTTTTTCCACCGGCAACCCAGGGAACCAGATGAGTTTTTAATCTTGGTAGCAATATGGGAAACAATCCCAGGTTATATCGTCTCCCTGTAAAAATTCCCAGTCTTAATACAATGCTGGTAAACTTGTCATCCGAGACTTCTTGAAGCTTATTCTCAATGGCGATTACATTTTTTAAATGCGGCCAGAATTCTCTGGGAATGCCTTTGTTCATCGCATCCTCTGAGTTATCAGGTGCTGCAGCTGAAGTGGAGCTGGGGAAGATAAATTGTCGCACCCCTGATTGTTTTGCTGTGTCAATTAAATTTAATGAAGGTTTTAAGAAATTCTCATAAGATTTCTTCCTGTACCCCCATAGTGATGTCCAGGCCGCCGCATGGCAAATGACATCAACGTCTTCGACCAGTTTATCAATGTAGCTGTCATCTCTTAAATCACCGACTCTGACTTCACCCGTAAACTGTCCATTTAAATTATCCGGTTTTCGACAGGATGCAATTAAATTCAAAGACTTATCCTTCATCAATGTTTCCAGTATATGACTTCCGACAAACCCTGTTGCCCCGGTTATTAAGATACGTTTCGACATACTATTCTCCTTGATTATATAGCTCGTAGGAGCTAATATAGTACTTACGTACTAGATAATCAAGAATAAAGGGCATAATGAATATGCAATCTGAATACAAAATCACACTACTACCCATGAGCGTTAAAGACGGAAGCAAGGAAATTACTGGAGTCCACTGGAAAAAAGTTGGGATTCATTCCTTTAAAAGGAAAAACTTGTGAAATTGACAGCAAACAATGTTTTAATTGCTTTTATTATTGGGCTATTGCTTATATCTAACATGGGGCTGGTATTTGCTGGTACTGGTTCTGCCCCTGACCCTTTGACTATTGATACCGACCATACTCATGCACAAAAAAAATCAGTCACCATTGGGCATAAAATGGTTGGTGGTAACATTTCGGTGGTTATGGGACTGGATGGTTTTGCAGGTGGTAATGTCGCGGTATCATCAGGACTGGATGGTTTATTAATTGTCGATGATATGTTGCAGGGTTTTGAACACAAATTGGAAAATATACTCAGTGCTTTAAAGAAATGTGAGGATTGTGGCAATCTAAAATATTTAATTAATACTCATGGGCATTTTGATCATACTGGTACAAATGAATATTTTGGTAGTAATACCGTTCTTATTGCTCATGAGGCGGTACCTTCTTTACTTGCAGCTGAACAAGAGCTAAAAGCATTCAATATGGTTATTCCTGCAACCAGGCCGGTAGGACTCCCTGATATAACCTTTACAAACAAATCTTATATCTATTTTAATGGTGAGGAAATTAAACTAACCCACTATCCTAACAGTCATACCTCAGGCGACATCATCGTATATTTTAAGCAATCCGGGGTATTACATTTAGGTGATTTGTTTTTCAATGGCATGTTCCCGTTTATTGATCTAGAGCATGGGGGTAACATAAAAGGGATGATTAGTAGTACGGAGAAAATTTTAGAACATTACCCTGCTGATACTAAAATTATTCCAGGGCATGGTGCAGTTGCAAATATGATTGATCTGAGGCTATATTTACAGATGCTTAAAGAGACTTCCAGGGAGGTGGAAAAGTCAAAAAAAGCAGGAATGAGTCTGGAATCTATCCAAAATCAAGGTCTTGATAAGCGTTGGTCATCATGGTCATGGAAGTTTGTTAGTACTGAAACATGGATTGCCCTGATTTACAATAGCTTGTAAGTTTGATGTTATATGAAAAATAAAATATGGATAATCCTCGTACAGGTCCAGTCAGCTTTACTGACTGATTAATCCAGAGCTTCGTTACATCCCAGCTTGTGACATATTAAGCCCAAATGGACAGTATGTACATTTCTAGTAATATTATTTACTTTACAACTACATTTATTAAGATTTTTTTTTACTGATCAATCTGCTGAGAGTAACAGGAGAGATTCCAAGATAAGAAGCAATCATATGCTGCTTAACTCTTCTTGCAAGTGATGGATGGTTTCTAATAAAGTTTTCATATTTTTGTGCTGCATCTAAAAGCAAAAAATCGCGTTCTCTATTTTCTTTGAGTGTAAACGCTTGTTGTATAAATTTGACTGAGATCTTTTGGAAGTCTGAATCATCTTTTATATGCTCTTCCCAATCCTTATAATTAAAGTCAAAAACAATAGAATCTTCCAACGCCTCAATCGTAAAATAAGATTCTCTTTTTTCGACCAGTGCACTATAGGAAATAACTAAATTAGCTTCTTCAGTAAAGTGTTTGGTAAACTCTTTACCGGCTTGAGTCTGATAATAAGAACGAAACAGCCCACTTATAACAAAGCCAAGAGAGTCAGGGATCTCACCTTCCTGAATATACTTTTGCCCTTTTTTAAACTCTTTTATCGTTGCTATTTCAACCAGTTTTTCAATTTTATCAATAGTTATTTCGCTGATATTATTTAAAGCTTGATGCAGTTGTTTGATGAGGTCAATCATTTCCATTCATTAATAGTATATTTGGTCTCATTATAAACTTTATTACTTCTTTAATGACATGCTTGTTTGATAAAATTCTTCGATGACCAAGTTTTTTTGTTTCAAAAAATTCTGCCCATTCCCACTGTTTTGTGAGGTTTAGCGCGTTACTGATATCGATTTTATTGTCATTTCTATCATGGACAATTAAAGTCGGTACTTTGAAATCCGATTTAAAAATATCATACCAGTTTTTTCCATATTTTGATGCACTAGTATAATATTTTTTCCAGGCATATTGGTGCATCTTTCGTATTATTTCATCAGGTATTGATAAAATACCTGCAAATCGATTTGTTATTTCAATAATATCTGTAACAGGAGATATAAGAACTATTTTATCCGTATTCAAATTTAATGAAGATGCGATTATTATTGCACCAGAGCCTAATGAATGTCCTATGATACAATGAACTTTCCCAACTTCATTATTTACGGCACTGACGGTATCTGCCCACTCGGTCATAGAAACTGACATTCCTGAAGTATCTCCGTGTGCAATTGAATCATAAGAAATCACTTGGTAGCCATTTATAAGTAGTGGTTCAATAAAGTTTGCAAAGCATGTGGCAGTAGCAGTCCATCCATGAATCAATAATATTGAAGGATCGGATTTATTCCCCCAACGATATCCAGATAATGATCTCTTAGGATCCATGGGTATGCTAAATCTTTCAGCTTTTTCAAGTGTCTTTTCTTCTCCGGCGCGCCTTTTTGAATAAAACGGAGTCGTAAATATTTTTTCTGCAACACGCACAGATAAAGAGGGAGTTATACGACTACTTATTTGAAAGAACAGCTTTAATAAAGTTAATAAGAAATTATTCATTGTCTTTAATATACCTTCACTATTTATGCATCAAGAAACCCAATCTCTGGCATCATTGAGACTATAAAATAATCTAACCTTCCAGGTCGTGTTGCTTTGACTAAAAACCTCGATATACTTCTTACACAATTCTCTGATATTTTTGTCCGTTGCGACTAAAGCTACTTGTATATTTCTCAAATAATAAGAGGCACCCACAGTCACAGTGAAGGGAAATTTAATATTCTTTTTAGTAAGAGATATGTCATTAAGATCTGAATAATCAGCGATTATGTATTTGAGAGTATCAGTTCTGGGATTGCTGAAGATTAAATTAAGTACTTTCCCATGTAATTCAGGGTTAAATTCACCATAATATTGAGAGAGTACTCCATGATTTTCCCAGATGATTTGATTTGGCATTGCACCTCCTGCAGTTTAGAGAAAGTTTTTATTAGATGATTAGAAAATTGAGCTGAAAGATCATTAACTTCCTTGTCAGTATCTTACTTAATTTATCAGTTACCTGAGAACATTCCCTATTCCTTTATGTTTTCAATAGCTTTTATTGATAATTCTGCAGCTATCCCGGTGTACTCACGGCATCTCCGGTGTAGTTTTTTGTGGGTAAAAGTTAACTGCCCGGCTTCAGTCCCGATATCACAACCAAGAAGCTCAGCACAATTAGTTGTCCCAAATAGCTCCGTAAACCCATGAACTAATTCCTGGACTGCCTCATAATTTTTTTCAACTGATTCATATTCGGATTTCCTGCCATATATTAAGTTCACTGCCAATATGCCACCAGTTAGTGCACCACAAGTACCACAAGTTCTTCCCATACCGCTACACAGCCCCGTAGCAATAACTGGAATTAACTGTGATTGAATCCCATAATATTCGGCCACGGTTGTCAGGATACTTTCAGCGCAGAATAGACCCGTATCAAATTCTCTCCTTCCCTGTACAAGATTCAATGA
>JBDLIU010000230.1:0-7203 GCA_039714715.1 Bacteroidota bacterium | reverse complement strand
TCCACGTTCGCCCAGAATGGTATCAAACTGCTTGGGCAGGTCCATTATATTATCGTATAAATCAGCATCTTTTGCTGCTTTAATAATTTTTTCTTCAGAGATGTCAAGACTGCCAAAGGCAATATTATTGTATATGCTATCAGAAAATAGAAAAACATCCTGAGGAATGTAGCCAATTTGTTTACGAAGGGCTTGTGGATTAAAAGAATCGATAGAATGATTATCAATATGAATATCACCATCAGAAACATCGAACATTCTACAAACAAGGTTGGCTATTGTGCTTTTACCTGAACCGGTGGTTCCTATTATGGCAAGTGATTCACCAGGATTAATATGGAATGAAATATTCTTTACAGCACTGATACCAGAAGAATCATACACAAAACTAACTTTTTTGAAATCGATCTTACCTTTAATTTCAATAGCCAGGTCCTCACTGCTGGTAATATCATTCTTTTCATTAAGGAATTCATTTATCCTTTTTTGAGAAGCTGCAGCCCTTTGAGTAATACTGCTTATCCAGCCAAGGGCAGTTACCGGCCAGGTAAGCATGTTCACATAAATTATAAATTCAGCAATATTACCATAGGTGATTTCACCGGCTATCACCTGCTTCCCACCAATGAATATCACCAAAATGTTACTTAATCCGATCAGGGTTGTGATAAGCGGAAAGAAGAGCGCATTTACCTGGGTGAGTTTTAATGATTTTATTTTGTAAGCCTCACTTTCCCTGTCGAAGTGATCAAGTGAATCCTTTTCCCTTACAAATGATTTAAGGACACGTATTCCTGAAAAAGCTTCCTGCACATAAGTGGATAGTCCGGATTGACTTCTCTGAATATCTTCTGAACGTCTGTGGATTATATTATTCACATAGTAGATACTGAATGAAAGTAATGGCAGCGGCATTAATGCATATAATGTTAATTCAGCATTAACTGAGAACATATAGGGGATTAGCATTAAGAAGAGAACAACCAGGTTTAATCCATACATTATTGAAGGACCAACATACATTCTTACCTTGCTAACATCCTCAGAAATACGGTTCATCAGGTCACCGGTATTATTTTTCATGTAAAACGAAATAGGCAGCGTTTGATAGTGTTGATAAACCTCATTTTTCAGGTCATACTCCACAAGCCTTGACATAACAATAAGTGTTTGTCTAACCAGGAATAAAAACAAACCGCGAATTAGCGCTAGTACTAATATTATTACACCATAAATAAAGATGCTACCGGTAAATGATTTTAGAATATCAGCCTGTAAATCAAAGCCTTCCAGCTGGTTATAAATAGTTACATTATTAACTACCATATCAAGGGCATATCGTACTATTTGAGCTGGAATTATCAGGAAAAAATTAGTCAGGATAATAAATAGTATTCCCAATAAAATATGGTACTTATATTTCAGGAGATATTTATTGAGATGACTAAGTTCTTTCACTATTCAGAATATGGGAAAATACGAATATATTCAGTTATAAATTGTTAAAATCACGTAATTTAGCGGTTATTAAAATTGATAGTTATGTATGCCAATTTTTTGGTAAAATTAATAATATATTTAACCAAGTGATTTATCATATATGGAAGTCGTAAACGAAACAGATAAAATAATACATCAATCAGTTTTTGACCTTACAGAAGAAATGGGTCATGAGCAAGTAGTTTTTTGTCAGGATAAAGCAACAGGATTGAAAGCAATAATTGCTATTCATAATACCGTTCTGGGCCCGGCACTTGGAGGAACCAGAATGTGGGATTATGTTACAGATAAAGAAGCAATTGTAGATGTATTAAGACTCTCAAGGGGGATGACTTACAAGGCTGCTATAAGCGGGTTAAACCTTGGTGGAGGAAAAGCTGTGCTTATTGGCAATCCTGCGAAGCTTAAAAATGAGGCCTTCATGAGAAGGTTCGGTCGTTTTGTTGATAGCCTCGGAGGGCGCTACATCACTGCGGAGGATGTAAACATGAAAACTCGTGATATGGAGTATGTGCATATGGAAACAGACCATGTCACAGGAATACCGGAAACCATGGGAGGAAGCGGTGATCCATCACCGGTAACAGCTTATGGCACCTATATGGGAATAAAGGCTACTGCAAAAGAGGTTTTTGGTTCGGATAGTTTAGAGGGCAAGTCAGTGGCAGTTCAAGGGGTTGGTCAGGTTGGAATGTACCTGGTAGATCATCTTACCAAGGAGGGAGCCAAAGTGTTTATATCAGACATTGATAATAAAAAATTAAAGCAGGTTTCAAAAGATTCAGGTGCTACTGTTGTAGACTCAGATGAAATCTATGATTTGGATGTTGATGTCTATGCACCTTGCGCATTGGGAGCTACACTTAATGATGATACAATTCCGAGATTGAAAGCATCAATTATTGCCGGTGGTGCTAACAATCAGCTGAAAGAAGAGAAAAAGCATGGTTACATGTTGATTGATAGAGGTATTACTTATGCACCCGATTTCCTGGTGAATGCCGGAGGGTTAATAAATGTTGGAGCGGAGTACTATGGCCCCTATAACAGAGATAAAGCATACCTGGATGCAGAAAAGATTTATGACACCACTACAGCTATCTTAAAGCTGGCGTCTAAAAAATCAATTTCTACCCAGGAAGCAGCTATTAAGATAGCTGAGAAAAGGATTAAATCGATAGGTAAAATTAAACTACCGTATTAAACCACAAAAAATAGAATAACCAATAAAATAAATAATCGTTCTTTAAAATCCTGCTAAAATGCTCAATAGACGCACATTACGTATTAAAGCTATGCAAAGCATTTATGCTTACGAGCAATGCAAGGAGGCTAATTACCATCTGGCATTAAATAATATTGAAGAGACTTTCCAGCCAGACCTCAATTCAATGGAAAAGCAAGATAAAGTATTATTAAAAGCGCAGTCTAAGGAAGCGACCGATTTATTCAAGGAATCTTTTAAGGCAGAAGAAGCAAAGAAATTGGAGGCTTCGGAAGAATGCATTGTTGAAGAAGTAAAAAAAGCTACTGATTATTATCACGATCAAATCAAGAAAGACGCCCAGTTCCTTAAGAGGGAAATGTTAAAAGATGCCGAACTGATCTATAAAAGATATTTATGGTTAATTCATTGGGCAGGGGCATTTATAGATTTGTTATCTGATACAAAACCAAGAAAAGGGTTCCCTTCATTTAATAACCTTTTAAACAATACGGCAATAAAGCATGTTCTTAGCAACAAAGAGCTGACTAGTTTATATGCTAAGAATGATCTTACCTGGGATAACCAGGAAGAAGAGTTTCGTGTTTGGCTGTACGAGGTGTTCATGAAAGACGAGTTTATTGTTGATTATTTATATAAAGGATCAACAAATTTCAACTCAGACAAAGAAGTTCTGCTTCATATTTATCGTTCAATCTTCTTCAAAAACGAGATTATTAGCTCATATATGGAGAAAACAGATTTATATTGGGCGGAAAACAAGGCTATCTTACGAAGCATGGTATTAAAAACGCTTAAAGCTATTGAAGAGGATATCCAGGACTTTGAGCTGGCAGCATTATCCTATAACTGGGAAGAAGACAAACAGTTTTTTGAAACAATTTACAATCAAACGATTAAAGAAGGAGAGTTCTACGATGATCTGATTGCCGGTAAAACTAAAAACTGGGATATTGACAGAATATCTGATACCGATAGAATTTTACTCCAAATGGCTATTCAGGAGATGATCAATTTCCCGGGAATACCTGTAAAAGTGACGATAAACGAATATATTGAGGTGTCGAAAAAATACAGTACCCCCAAAAGCAAACAGTTTATAAATGGAGTTTTAGATGTAATTGCCGTAGATTTGCAGAATAAGGGAGTAATAAAGAAGAGCGGAAGAGGTTTAATAGACAATAAATAGGTGTATTATGAGTAGAAAATCAAATTCATTATTGACGTTTCTCCTGGGGGCAGCAGCAGGTGCCACACTGGGGATTTTATTTTCCCCGGATAAAGGAGCAAACATTAGAGGAAAGCTATCGTATAAACTAGACAAGTATAAGGATGTGCTGGAAGAATTATTGGAGGATCTGGTAAATAGTGCAGAGTCGCCAATCAGTGAGGCAAAAACTAAGAGTGAAAAAGTAATTAGCGATGCCAAAGAAAAGGCCGAGAAATTGTTAGAAGATGTTGATAATTTGATCGGTCATATTAAGAATGAAGAAGATGTTGAAGAATAAATAAACCGTTATAAGAATGAAATTACTAAGTGTAAAAATGTTGATTTTGGCAGTCATCTTTGGAGCAGCTATGACTTCATGTGATGATAAGGATGCAGAAAAAAAGATTGCAGAGCTTGAAAGCAGGTTAGCTGATTTGGAAGGAACTCCAGCGGCAGCTAAACCGGCTACAGCCACTAAAAAGGTAGAGCCAACACAAAAACCGGATGGACCACTCCCTATTATAGAATGGGAAGCCACCCAACATGATTTTGGAACTATTAGTCAAGGAGATAAAGTAAATTATAAATATAAGTTTAAGAATACTGGTGCAATTCCTTTAATCATTGAGACGGTTCGTCCATCTTGTGGATGTACTGCACCGAATTGGTCTAAAGAGCCAATTCCTGTGGGAGGAGAAGGTTTTGTGGAAGTGAATTTTGACAGCAACAAGTACCCAAATGCTCAAAACAAAACAGTTACAGTTACTGCAAATACATGGCCACAGGCAACAGTATTAAGATTTAAAGCTTTTGTTACACCAGCTGCTAAGTAAGGTAGCGTATTAAATTAAATTAAATGATTTTACAAATTTTGGCACAGGCTGCCACTGACGGACAACAAGGTGGTGGTTATATGCAAATATTATTCTTTGTAGGTATTGCTTTAGTGTTCTATTTTTTCATGATTAGACCACAACAGAAAAAGCAAAAGGATCAAAAGAAATTTATTGCAGAAATAAAAAAAGGGGATCTCGTGGTAACCATTGGTGGTATTCATGGTAAGGTTTATTCCGTTGAAGACAGCACAGTTGTTGTGGATGTTGATAAAGGAACAAAACTTGTCTTGGAAAAAACTGCCATATCACTTGAATCCAGTAAACCCAAACAATAGATACATTTATTGAAATTCAGTCTATCAAAAATCAAGAAGTTTAAATTAAAAAGGCCGGAGAACCTTAGGATAATTATATTGTCAATTGGTACTGCGGCTACTTTCTGGTTTTTTAATGCACTGAATAAAGAATACGATACTACCCTAAGCTATCCTGTATCCTGGGAATTCGATACAGAAACCTATATTATAATTGACGAGTTACCCGAAAGGATACAGATCAATGTAAAAGGAATGGGTTGGACACTCCTCAGAACCACTCTGGGGTTAAGAGTAAAATCTATACCCATAGTTCTTAACAATCCGGCATCAAGGAAGCGCATATCGGGTGCGTCATTGACCAACAGGGTTGCTGATGAACTTGATGACTTAGCCTTGAATTATATTCTGGATGACTCACTTAGTCTGAATATAGACAGAAGAGGCGCAAGGTCGTTTGGTGTTTACATTGATAGTACGAACATTTCCCTTGCTGATAATTATCGGATTGTTTCTAGCATAAACTATGATGTTGACCTCGTTGAGCTAGCTGGGCCGTTGGCTATGATTAATCAGGTTAAGAGCGATAGTTTTATTGTGAGCATCGATAAGGAAAATATTGATGACAACTACAGCGAGGAGATTGACTTCGAGATAAAAAGGCCGGATTTACATGAGTTCAGGCCACAGGCTGTACAGATTTCATTTGAAGTAGCAGAATTTGTTGAGTCTTCCAGGGAGGTGATTTTAACTAAAATAGACTTTCCTGAAAATACGAATGCCTATATCAGGGATTCTGTATGTACTGTTCAATATTGGGTGCGTAAAGATTTTGAAGAGTTGATTGCTGCAGATAGCTTTATGATAGTGGCTAATTATGCTATGGTGAATGAACTTGATTCTACCATTATGCTGGGCATTGAAAAGAGTCCTCCTGAAGCCACAAATATGAGGCTGGCACATCCACAGGTCAGACTGCAATACAATGACTAAACCATTACGGATTGGGTTAACAGGAGGAATAGGTACTGGTAAATCAACCATTGCCAATATTTTCGGATTGTTAGGGGTACCGGTTTATAATGCCGATAGTCGTGCCAAACAATTGATGGAGTCAGATCGTGATTTGAGTGAGAAGATACAACTATTGTTTGGAGAAGAGTCTTACCGGGAGGGCAACCTTAACAGGCAGTTTTTAGCAGAAAAGGTTTTTAATGATAATGACAATATCACGAAACTGAATGCTATTGTTCATCCTGCTGTTGCCAGGGATTTTGACAACTGGTATGAGAAACAAGATTCCGGTTATGTATTAAAGGAAGCTGCACTTCTTTTTGAGAACGGTTCATTCAAAGACCTGGATGCCACTATTTTAATTATCTCGCCATTGGCCTTAAGAATAGAGCGAATAAAATCACGAGATCCTCAGCGTTCAGAAGACCAGATAATGCATATAATCAATAAGCAAATAGATGTAGAAGAGGCAAAGCAATATACTGAGATGTATGTTGTTAACAATGAACAAAAACCTCTGATTCCGCAGGTGTTGAGTCTGCATAATCTGCTCAAAGAAAAAAGCCCTGGTTAATACCAGGACTTTTTCATTAATCCAAATCATCTATTATGCTACTCCTTTTATTTTAGATCGTATGTAAATTTTTGGATTTCCCCATTATTCTCCACTACAACTTTAACTGTCTTAGTTAAAGACTTATCAAGGTTATAAACCCTGCTGAAGCTATTGGTTTTTTCAAAATTCTCTTTGTAAATCAGCTTCGAGTCTTCGTTATAGATTCGTACTAAAACAGGCTCTTCAGGATTGAAACCTCCTACATGTAGTTTAACAGCTTTTGTATCAGGCAATTTCGCAACAAAGGTTTGGAGTAATTTTGCTTTCACCTTATGCTTGATCACCTGAGTTGCTTTACCATCTTTGTTAGAAACAGTGATGATGTATTCGCCAGGTTCAAGCTGGCTGAAGTCGTATGTTCTTTTGAAGCTCTTGGTCTTTCTTACAAAACATGAATTTAATTTTTGACCTTTTGCATTTAAGATACAAACCTTAACGGTCCCTTCATCTTCTGCAGCATAATACAGGTCATATTTTACATCAGATTT
>JBDLIU010000229.1:0-7240 GCA_039714715.1 Bacteroidota bacterium | reverse complement strand
ACAAAATTGTTGTCATGGGTGGTGACAACTACCGTATTGGAATGGGTGGCGGAGCCGTTTCCTCTGTAGCTACCGGTGAATTCAGTAACTCCATTGAGCTTAATGCCATCCAGCGATCGAATCCAGAGATGCAAAAACGAGTGGCCAATGCGATCAGGGCCATGTCTGAGATGGATAAAAACCCCGTTATTTCTATCCATGATCATGGTGCCGGGGGTCACCTCAATTGTCTATCAGAATTAGTGGAAACAACAGGAGGTGAAATTGAGGTCAATAAACTTCCAATAGGTGATCCTACCCTATCAGAAAAAGAAATTATTGGTAATGAATCGCAAGAGCGCATGGGATTGGTTATCAGTGAAGAGCATTATGAAAACCTTCGCAAGATAGCAGAACGTGAGCGTGCACCCATCTATGATGTTGGCGTAACCACAGGAGACCATAAGTTTACATTTGTTGGCAGAAAGGGCAAAAACCCTATTGACTGGAGTCTTTTTGATATGTTTGGATCTTCTCCAAAGACAGTTTTAAATGACAAAACTGAGGAAATAAACTTTCAGGACATATCTTATGCTAACAGCGAAATTGAATCATACCTGGACAAAGTTCTTCAACTGGAAGCTGTAGCCAGTAAAGATTGGCTCACCAATAAAGTTGACCGCTCTGTTTCTGGCAAGGTTGCTAAACAGCAGACATGCGGTGAGCTGCAGTTACCGTTGAATAATGTAGGGGTAATGGCACTTGACTACCACAGCAACAAGGGGGTCGCCACCAGTATAGGCCATGCACCTGTAGCAGGCTTGATTGATCCCAAAGCAGGATCGCAACTGGCTATTGCAGAAGCACTCACCAACATTATATGGGCCCCTATAGAAGATAATCTGGCAGGCATATCACTAAGTGCCAATTGGATGTGGCCCAGTAAGAACAATGGTGAAGATGCAAGGTTGTACAATGCCGTAAAAGCCATCAGTGATTTCGCCTGTGACCTGGGGATCAATATCCCGACGGGAAAGGACTCTCTATCGATGACCCAGAAATACGGTGATGGAACTAAAGTGATGTCTCCGGGAACAGTGATCATTTCCACCGTTGGGGAAGTCACTGATATTAACAAAGTAATTGAACCCGCTCTAATCAATCAACCAGGCACTAAACTAATTTATATTGATTTTAGTCGGGATAATTATAAACTTGGAGGCAGTAGCTTTGCCCAAACACTGGGAAACGTTGGTAAAGAAGCACCAACCATATCTGATCCACAATATTTTAAAGATGCATTTAAGGCTTTACAACATGCTATTGATGAAAGGGAGATCATGTCCGGCCACGATATTTCTTCGGGAGGATTACTTACTGCCTTGCTGGAAATGTGCTTCCCTAATAAAGACACAGGGCTAAAGCTAGATTTATCTGAACTTGGAGAAGATTTGGTGGCTATTCTCTTTAGTGAACAACCAGGTGTCGTGGTGCAAGTAAATGATAGCCGGTTACAAAAAAGGCTTACCTTGAGCGGAATATTAAATTATGAGTTGGGCTCTGTGCAGAATAAACCTATTGTTGAAATTGCTTTTGAAGAAGAGGAACTCTCTTTTAATGTAGATACAAAGCGTGCCATTTGGTATGAGTCTTCACATCTTCTTGAACTAGAACAAACTAATGAAGTGGAAGCCAAAACACGAAAACAGAATTTCGATGCGCAGCCCCTTCAATATAAGTTCCCTGATGGATTTACAGGACAACTCAGTAATCTCTCATTACCTGTACCACCTGAAAAGAAGATCGCCAAAGCAGCCATTATCAGGGAGAAAGGCGTAAATGGTGACAGGGAAATGGCTTATTCACTAGACCTGGCTGGTTTTAAAGTGAAAGATGTTCATATGACTGATCTCACATCAGGTCGTGAAACGCTCGAGGACATCGACATGATTGTATTTGTGGGCGGCTTCTCTAACTCAGATGTGCTGGGATCGGCCAAAGGTTGGGCTGGTGCATTTAAATATAACCCTAAAGCCAAAGAGGCACTTAAGAAGTTTTATGCTCGTGAAAATACACTCAGTCTTGGCGTTTGTAATGGTTGCCAGCTAATGATGGAGCTTGATTTACTTTATCCTGATTCTGACCAGCATCCAAAAATGTTACACAATGATTCCGGTAAATTTGAGTCGGCATTTGTTAACATGAGTATTCCTGATAATAATTCGGTGATGTTGGATGACCTTGCAGGCACAAAACTCGGTATTTGGGTTGCTCATGGTGAGGGTAAATTCAATATACAAAATATTGATGCCGTAAATATTTCTGGCACATACAGCCATAGTGCTTATCCCGGTAATCCAAATGGTTCTGATTATGATGTGGCTGCCCTTTGTTCAATGGATGGCCGTCACCTGGCAATGATGCCTCACCTGGAACGGTCGATACGCGCCTGGCACTGGCCATATCTGCCAGATGGTAAGGGTTGGGAATGTACACCATGGCTCAAAGCATTTACAAATGCAAGAGAATGGATCGAAAGTAGGTAATAATTAGACTGGCGAAAACCGAACTTATAGTGAGGATTTTTCGTAGTTATTAAAAACCTGATTAATAAATTGTATATTTTCATATGATTTCCATTAGGCCTATGAGAGTATCTACTACCACATTTGTACTTGTTTTGATAGTGGTTTTAACCACAGGTTGCTTTTCTTATAGGGAATATCCTGTTGAATATGATTACAGCTATCATGGTAAATTCAAAAAATACAAATCTTTTGCTTTCCTTGAAAACACTTTCCAAACAGAGGATCAGCAAATTTCTAATAAAATAATTGAAAGAGTAATTTCAGCCCGGCTTAATGTTCAAGGTTATAAGTACAAGGAAGAGAAGCCAAACCTGCTGGTATCTTATAAAATATTCTTCGACAGCTTAAGTTTCAGAGGTTATGATCAACCGGCTATTGAAGAATGGGTCAGGAACTCCAGAATTAGTGAAAATTACGATGAACGAAGTTATAATCTTAAGAAGGGTACATTATTAATCCAGCTTTACGACAGAAAACAAGACAAAAGTATTTGGCAGGGATATGCTACCGGAGTGTATGGAAACATCTACTTTAACAATGAAAGACAGTTAAAAATTGCGGTACGTAGTATCCTGGATCGCTACCAGTTTCTTGCTGAAGATTTTATGGAAAACAAAGAGTTTATTCTGGAACCTGAAGGATCATAACTCCATTAGCACATTATTCACTTAGCGCGTGTAAATATTCTACGATTTCCGACAATTTATTTATTGATGAAATATTAGTACCATGATGTGGCTCAATATGCACGTCACCATAGAAATCCGATCCGTTATTTATACACGCTTCAAGTGCTTCAAACTTACCAAGCAGCGAGTAAACTGCAGATTGTTTTGTTGAGCAAGAGACAGAAGGATTGTTCTCCCCATGTATATAATGCTTCTCAGGTAATTGCTCCTTGTTCAGGTATCCATGCCAATGAAATAAAGAAGCACCTTGGGAAGTTAAAACATCGCTTAAGCTACACTCACCATAAATCTGTTTGATCAAACTGCTCATTATTGAGTTTCCAACTCCATGTGCCAGTATAGCCAGGGTATCGTAAGAAGGTTTCACATCTTTCGAGTTCTCTAATCCATTTGGTAAATCAAAGAAAATCTCTCCATTCACCAGCCCCATTCTTACGATATCGGTACTTATATTAAGGTTGGACTTGTCACTACCGGAACGTGTTGACAAAATCCATATTTCAGGAACCTCAACCCAATATGTGTTACCTGCAAAATTAACCTCAACAATATTCTTGTCAGATGGAATAGTTTCAGAATTGATAGAATCTTTCAATATAGCTACGGGGGAATCAACCGGTAGCTGCCAGGCCATAAAGCCATAGCTCATTCCGGATCTGTTATCAAGATAAGCCCTGATTACCCTTTCATGAAATTTATTCTTAAACTTTAGTGAACTCACCTTTGTATGAGACATAATCATTCCATCATCCTTCAGCATTCTGGCTGCCGAATGAAAATCCTCTACAATTGGAGTGTATTTTGGATCAAGCGGATTAAACTCATTATATCGAAAATTGATATTAGTCAACACATTAGGAGGAACAACCTGAGCGGTAAGCTTTGGGATGAGACAATTAGTAATCACAGTACCGAATTCTTCTTCCATAGAATTACTTATTATGGCACCATTCATTGTACAAATTGTCCAGTCTCTTGGATTAACAAAAATCGCTAAATGCACTACATCATAGGTGAGTACAGAAATAATTGAATCCAACTTCTTCTGGTTCGAATCTTCCGGATTCGCTGGGCTTTCCCCTTCATATATTCCAATTACAGGATTTTGGTATAAACTGCTTACGCGATTCACCAGCATATTTTCCGGGTCATCATCCAATCCATAGGCAAAAACTGCTGTATTTGACCTGACTTTCCCCCTTTCATCCAGAACATTATCAAAAGAAACTACATCTATTCCTACTTGTATAAATGATTGTTCTAAGTGACTTACAAAAGTCATAAGTCTTTCAGATACTTCATTAACCTTATAAAAAGTAACTTGTAAGCTTTTACCCATATCATCCACTGTAAGTGGAATCCTTTCATCTATCCCCAGAATCTTATTTACAGCATCAATGTCCACAAAATTCTTCCATTGAATGCTTCGTGCGTTACTTATCATCCCCTTCGGTTTCAGCTAGTTTAAGGGTTATCTCAATAATTGATCGAGGCAAAAATATACTAATATTCACAAAAACAATGGAAATTATTTATTAAGATTATCAAATTGAAGAATTTTAAGATTATTGAGCACAATAGAATGTAAATTACAATAAAAATATAATTATCAGAAGGTAATGCTAAACCTGGTTCCCTTACCTGGTACAGATTCAAATTCAAGAACCCCATCAATCTTATTAACCATTTCTTTAACAATATACAGGCCTAGTCCGGAACCTGACGACAATTCTGTTCCTCTGAAAAACATTTCGAAAACCTGTTTATGGTATTTTTCATCTATACCCAAACCATTATCCGAAATTATTAACCTGGTTTTATCATCTTCGGAATACACATTTATTTTAATAAATGGATTTTCACACTCCGGATTATGGTATTTAATTGAGTTTGTTATAAGATTATTAAGTATTGTAGATAACCTGGGGGCATCGGCTAGTAGCGGAGATTTAAGATCAACCTCAACTTGAAAATTAATTCGATCCCAGCCTTCACTAAATTTCAAATCTTCAATAATTTCATTAATTACTTTAGCAATATCAAATTGTCGATTAACCACTTCAGACTTGATATTCCTTGTATAATCAATTACTTCATGTATGAAATTATCTAATTTATTAACCATCTCTTCCATCATTGACAGATAGGACTGATGTTGTTCAACAGATTTTTCGTTCTTTGACAAGTTTACTAATCCAAGTATTGACATCAATGGCGCCCTTAGGTCATGAGAAACACTATATACAAAACTGTCAAGTTCGTTATTCACTTTCTCCAGGTGTATGTTCTTGTCATTCAGGTCTGTCATAAGCTCATGCATTGCATCCTGATTCTTAATCAGGTTACTCTCTGCTCTTTTGTTTAAAGTAATCAGAAAGCTAACAGTTAGAGCCATCAATACCAATGAAGAAATCAAATTGGTGAAAAAATCATATTCAACATCCATTTCGACCATTATTCCGAAAATATTAAAGTCGAAAACAGTTAACATGATAAACAGAGCAGCTGTAAGTATTAAGTAGAAATATCTTTTTCTCTCATCAGAATAGCCATAGAAAATAAAAGTCGCGGCCATCAATGGAAAGAAGAAGAAATAAGAACCTGATTCCTTAGGAGCAACTGTATTTAAAAGAAATAATAAGAAGTTGAATGAAAATAGAAATACATGCTTGGCAACCCTGTGATATCTTAATTCATTAATGATATATGTAAAAAGACTCACAAAGATCATAAGCGATTCAACTACCCCAAGCCAAAACATATTACCACTGCCATCATGTGTCAGGAGTATATCATCAATGAAATGAATTACTGCCACCACAATCACCATTACTGATAGTTGTGATAGTATTACATTTTGCTTTTGGGTGCTTTCATAATTATCACCTTCATCAACTTTTAATCTTGAGAGTCGTATGTTTTTTAAAAAGTTATACAATTATTTTAAGGTGTGATTAAGTAAGTAAATCTTCTAAAAAATTAATTTGCATAAAATGACCTGCTAATCTATAACAATTAGTAGAAATAATCATATGACAATTTCTGTATCTTTTATAAGTATTTTTATTTCTTAGATTACTATAAATCACTATCAGAAATATTATTTATCCGGAAGTGAAGACAGCGGGTTTAAACGATAGCTATAATATTTAATTATTATGCTAATAGATGGCTTCATTCGTTTGTTGTAAGCATTCACCGCTGTATCTTTGTGGGCTCATAACTAAAATATCGAAATACACGACTATGGCAAAGAAAATGAAGACAATCGGAATCCTAACCGGAGGAGGTGATGTGCCAGGACTTAATCCCGCTATCAGGGCTATTACTATCAGAGCTAGAAGAGAAGGTTTTAGAGTAATTGCATTCAGAAGAGGCTGGGCCGGACTGGTAGACTATAATCCTGCCAAGGATGCCGACAACAGTGATAATATACAAGAGCTAACCTCTGACATCGTTAATAGGGCTGGTAGAACAGGTGGTACTTTTATTCACACTTCCAGAACAAACCCCAGTAAACTTACCCTGGATGCTGTACCACCACATCTTGCGGACTCCTACAAAGATCCTATTAATGATGTAACCAAAGACATGATAAAGAATCTAAACCACCTCAACATAGATTTCATGGTGCCTATTGGTGGTGATGATACATTAAGTTATGGGCTTCGGCTCCATCAGGAGGGGGTAAAAGTGATTGCCATACCAAAAACTATGGACAATGATGTGCCAGGTACAGATTATTGTATTGGATTCAGTACCTGTATTACCAGGACCCTTGAAATGACACATATGCTGCGAACCTCTGCTGGTTCACATGAGCGATTCCTGGTAATTGAAGTTTTTGGCCGTTACGCTGGGTTCACCTCAATCATACCTACCATCGCAGGAGCTGCGGACAGGTGTCTGATACCTGAACATCCTTATAATGAGGACCATCTTACTCAATTAATGACAGAAGACAGGAACTCCAATCCAAGTAAA
>JBDLIU010000228.1:0-7310 GCA_039714715.1 Bacteroidota bacterium | reverse complement strand
TCTATTATCTCGTGCTCTCTTCTTTGCTAGTTGATCTTTATAGCATGTCTGCAAAAGTCCCTTTCGATAAAAAAGAATGTTTGAGTTTTAAGAAATTAGTTGTAATTTGTACTACAATAAACCATAAATCATCTTCAGATGCCTGCAACTAATCAAAGAGATAAGTTACCAGGTAAAACCAGCGTCATAATTAAGGATAATGAAAAGAATCAAAATTCATTTAATACTCCAATTATATCTCCTCTCAAAGGATGTAGAGCTATTAAAGGAATTTTAGAGAAACTCTCTGCTAATTCGTTTATATATTACGAATCCACTATTATACCTACCACTGTTAATTTTGTTCGTTCCGGCTTAAACTGGCAAATCTTCATTTCTTACGAATTCAGTACGAAAAACAGGCTATTTAGTTCTAAGTAGAATTCCTTGTTTTTAATGTTTACAATCAAAATGAAAAGGAAAGAATATGAACAAAGAATATGAACACCAAAATTCTTCCTACCCTGACTTCAACATAGATAGAGGAAAGACTAAATCCAATACGATTGAGGTGCCATCTATTTCTCTACCTAAAGGAGGCGGGGCAATAAAAGGAATTGATGAAAAATTTTCTGTTAATGCTGTTAATGGTACAACTTCTTTCGATATTCCATTGCCTTTTTCTCCTGCCCGAGGAGCTTTTCCTTCACTTTCATTATCATATAACTCAGGCTCGGGAAATGGTATTTTTGGATTGGGTTGGAATCTTAGTCTTTCTTCAATTAAAAGAAAAACAGATAAAGGCTTACCTCAATATATGGATGCCATTGATTCTGATACATTTTTGTTCTCAGAGGCTGAAGATTTAGTACCTGAATTTAAGATGCAAGCTGATGGTAGTTTTGAATTGGATTCACAAGGTGACTATGTTATCAATGAAAAAGATTCTCAGGATGGGTTTTTTACAATACGAAATTACAAACCTCGTATTGAAGGAATATTTGTTAGAATAGAGAGATGGAGCAGTAAAAATTCGCAAGAGAAAAAATGGCGGGTTATTACTAAAGAGAATGTAACCAGTTTATTTGGTTGGACAGCCAATGCAAGAATTGTCGATCCAAATGATGCGGACAGAGTTTATGAGTGGTTACCTGAATTTGCTTTTGATGATAAAGGGAATTGCTCGCATTATATTTATAAACCAGAAGATGCTGTTGGTTTTAACGAAACATTATTACATAATCGTAATCGTCTAAAAAACGGTACAATTACTTATTCTAACCTCTATCTCGAGAAAGTTCTGTACGGGAACAAAACGCCATATAAAAAGTTCGGAGATGCTTTCCCCGAAAAATCTGATTACCTTTTTTCAACAGTTTTTGATTATGGAGAGTACAATCAAAATTCTCCCTACGACAAGATAAATGATTGGAATTTTAGGCATGATGCTTTTTCCGATTACAAACCAGGGTTTGAAATCAGGACTACAAGGCTTTGCAAAAGAGTGTTATTGTTTCATCATTTTACCGGCATCAATGAGTATGAAGGACTTGTTAAATCAATCAATTTCTACTATGATACTTCTTCTGAACAGGATTTTACTTTTCTGAAATCCATTACCTCGTTTGGCTACATAAAAAGACCAAATGGAAATTATTCCCATAAAAAACTCCCTGCCATGGAGTTTGAATATCAAAAGCATGATTGGAATACAGATGTTAAGTCCATAGATGCCGAAGAATTAGTGCATGCTCCGGTGGGGTTGGATGAGCAACAATACCAATTCACTGATTTATTTAGCGAGGGATTGTCAGGTATATTAACAGAACAAGCAAATGGCTGGTATTACAAACATAATTTGGGTGATGGGAAATTTGAGCATGCGAAATTGGTTTCTCCAAAACCATCTTTTCCCGGGTTGGGCGGACTGTTGCAATTAGCCGATTTAGATGCAGATGGTGGCAAACAATTAGTCAGTTTTGGTGCTGAACCTAAAGGATATTTTGAACTGAACGATGATAATGAATGGGAAGGATTTAGATCATTCAAAGCACTTCCTAATATTGATTTTGGCGATCCCAATACCCGAATGCTTGATTTGAATGGGGATGGCAAACCGGAAGTGGTTATTTCCGAAGAAAACGTCTTTGAATGGTATATCTCAGAAGGGCGGAAAGGTTTTTCAAACGCTCAAAAAACAACTAAACCGTTTAATGAGGAGGAAGGCCCGCACATTGTTTTTGCGGATTCAACCCAATCTATTTATCTGGCTGATATGTCGGGCGATGGAATGACAGATATTGTAAGGATCCGAAATGGTGAAGTTTGTTACTGGCCAAACCTGGGTTATGGAAAATTCGGAACAAAAGTGGCTTTGGACAATGCCCCCGTTTTTGACCACCCCGATACTTTTAATCCGTTTTACCTAAGATTGGCAGATATTGACGGCTCAGGCACTACTGACATCATTTATCTGGGGAAAAACAAATTTACCTGTTGGAAAAACCTATGTGGAAATAGTATTGGCGCCACCCCTTTTGAAATTGGTCCCTTTCCTGAAGTACATTCTCAATCTAAAATCACAGTAACAGATTTGCTTGGTAATGGAGTGGCATGCATTGTATGGTCGAGCCCATTGGCAAAGGATGCAAATGCGCCATTAAAATATATTGACCTGATGAATAGCAAGAAGCCCCACATTATGGTTAAGTATGTAAACAATATGGGCAAAGAAGTGTCACTGGAATATACCCCTTCTACTAAGTTCTATATTGATGACAAGCTTGCCGGCAAACCATGGGTAACTAAATTGCATTTCCCGGTTCATTGTATTTCAAAAACCGAAACCAAAGATGCAATTTCGGGATACAGGTTTGTTAGCTCATACAAATACCATCATGGTTATTACGACCATCCTGAAAGAGAGTTCAGAGGCTTTGGTATGGTGGAACAAACCGATACCGAACATTTTGAGCATTGGGCAAAAGTGAACTCCACCAATATTGTTGACCAGGAATTACACCAGAAACCGGTAATTACCAAAACCTGGTTTCACACCGGGGCATTTCTACAAAAAGAAAAAATTCTCAATCAGTTTGCTCATGAATACTGGTATGAGGAAATGAGCCGACAGGGTTTTTCCGTGACGAACCATGAAGTGCCCTTGCCCGATGCACGTCTTATTGCAGCACCAGGATTACATGAATTTACAATGGATCAGCTCAGCACCCAGGAATGGCAGGAAGCGCTACGGGCATGTAAAAGCATGGGATTACGGTCAGAGGTATTTTCTCATGATGCTCCTCTGCTTGGAGCATCTCCCGAACAACTTCAAAAAGAACTTACTCCATACTCTGTAAAGTCAAATAACTGCCTTATTGAATTGCTGCAGCCAAAAGGACAAAACAAGCATGCTGTTTTTATTGTAAAAGAAAGCGAAGCAATCAGCTATAGCTATGAACGAAATACCGAAGATCCCCGAATAGCTCATACCCTGAACATCAAAATCGATGAATATGGAAATGTTTTAGAATCAGCTTCGGTGGTATATCCACGCATAATTACGGATAGCTCTTTACCCCAAGAAACACAAGATACCCAGGGAATTGCCCCCCTGATTACTTATATGCAAAATCAGTTTACGAATGATATTAGCACAGATGATGCCTATCGTCTGAGAGTTCTTTCAGAAATGAAAACCTACGAATTGAAAGGAGTGGCAAAAGCCAATTCAATATATACAAAAGATGAATTTAAAGATATCCTTACAGCTGCTGTGGAGGTTGAATATCATCAAACAGAATTAGAATCCACACCAGGAACACCCCAAAAGAGATTGATTGAGCATATACGCACTACATTTTACAACAATGAACTTACGGGGGCATTGCCCTTACATCAACAAGATTCAAAAGGTATTCCCTATGAAGCTTACCAACTGGCCTATACGCCTTCCCTCCTTACCCATATTTTTGATGCCAGAGTAGACAATGCACTTATGCTTGAAGGAAAATTTACTCATAGCGAGGGCGGTGATAACTGGTGGATACGTTCCGGCACCACACAATTTATTGAAGGAGCAGAAACAAACACCAATGCTCAAAATCGCTTTTATGCTCCCATTTCCTATACCGATCCGTATGGTGCACAAACAAAGGTGAAGTACTATGGCGATTATTTTCTTTTTGTTGAAGAAACAGAAGATGCTTTGGGTAATACAACAAGTGTTGACTTGTTTAATTTCCGCACGCTTTCTCCGCAACGAATGAAAGATCCTAATAACAATATTTCAGAAGCATTGGCAGATGAATTGGGTTTGGTGAAAGCAATGGCTGTTTTTGGTAAAGGGATTGAAGCCGATAATTTAACGGGACTCTTTGAATATGGAACCAATGAAGATGATGATAGAATAAATGCCTTTTTCGATCCTAATAAAAAATTCACTTACAATCCTGTTGATCCCGATACAAAAGAACTACTACAACAGGCCACTGCAAGATTTGTATATGATTTTAATACATACATAAATTCAGGAAAGCCAGTGGTTGTTGCTTCCATCGTTAGGGAAGAACATTTTCAAAAAAATAATGATTCCCCTGTTCAACTTAGCTTCGAATATTCCTGTGGTTTAGGAGAAGTGGTAATGAATAAAGTACAGGCAGAACCAGGACTTGCCAGCCAGGTGACAGTAAATGACGATAACAGCTATAGCATTTCCGATATAGACACATCCGAGTTCGAACCTAAAGAGCTGCGCTGGATAGGTAATGGCAGAACTATACTAAATAACAAAGGTAATCCTGTAAAGCAATATGAGCCCTATTTTTCAGTAACCCATCAATATGAAGACCAAAAAGAACTGGTAGAATCAGGTGTTACACCTATTATGTATTACGATGCCATGGGACGTTTAATAAAAAGCGAAATGCCCGATGGCACTTTTTCAAAGACTGAATTTGATTCATGGAAACAAAAGATATATGATCAGAATGATACAATATTAGAATCCACATGGTATTATAACCGCGCCAATCATCTGATAGATGCTGAGCTCATAGCCGCGGGGAAAAATCCCGAAAGAGAAAAACAGGCTGCTGACAAAGCTGCTAAACATGCAAACACACCAGTTGCCTGGCATTTTGATACTTTGGGGAGGTCTGTTTTGCAAATAGAACATAACAAAGATACCGAAGGCGCCGATCTTTATTATCACACAAAAATTAAACTGGATATCGAAGGCAACCTGTGCAGCATCACAGATGCAAGAAACAATTTGGTGATGCAGTATAAATACGATATGCTGGGTGGTCAGGTCTATCAGAAAAGTATGGATGCCGGACAACGCTGGCTTTTAACCAATATTCTTGAAAACCCTTTACGCACCTGGGATGAACGTGATCATGAGCTTCAATATTTTTACGATATTCTACACCGACCCACACAAAGCAAAGTGTTAGGTGGTGACAGAGATGAACCACTTAACCATATTTTTGACCGAATCTTCTATGGGGAGTCAGTTCCTTATCCCGAGCATAAAAACCTCAGGGGACAAATAGTAAAATACTATGACACAGGCGGGCTAATTGAGACACCCGAATACGACTTTAAAGCTCAGCCTTTATCAACTACCCGAAGATTATTCAGAAATTATAAAACAGTGGCCAATTGGATAGATGATAACCTGATATCCGACCTTGAAACCGAAACTTTAACTTTTTCTACAGAAACAGATGCACTGGGAAGAATAAGCAAACAAACAGCCCCGGATGGTAGTATTATTACCCCTTTGTACAACGAAGCAGGCCTGCTCAATAGAGAAACCATAGCCCATGCCGATCCTGCCATTATCACTACATACATCAAAGACATTGACTACAATGAAAAAGGGCAGCGCAATAAAATTATTTATGGCAACGATATTTTTACCAGGTTCGAGTACGATAAGGAAACATTCCGGCTCAAGCATCTGGAAACCAAAAGAAAGAACAATAATCCCTTGCAGGATTTGTATTATACTTACGATCCAGTTGGAAATATCACTCATATTGAAGATAAAAACATTCCGATAGTGTTTTTTGACAACCAAAAAATCGAAGGTGTTTCCTCCTATACTTATGATGCGCTTTATCGCTTGGTAGAAGCAACAGGCAGAGAAAATAATGCATTATCAAATCATGGTAGTACAGACAATTGGAACGATGCTGCTTTTATTCATGACATAAATCCTGGTGATTCAATGGCCATTAGAAATTACACACAACATTACGAATACGATGAAGTGGGAAATATCATGTTAATGCAGCATATATCGAATGGAGCAAGCTGGACAAGAAATTATGAATATGAAACCCTCAACAATCGTTTGATCAGAACAACTGTAGGCAATGGTGCTTTACATTCTTATAACTACACACACCACCCACAACATGGTTTTATATCCGCCATGCCACATTTGGAAGAGATGGGTTGGAACTTTAAAGAAGAACTGGTAAAAAGCATCCGACAACGGCGTGTCAATGGTGGTAGCCCGGAAACCACCTACTATCAGTACGATGGCGAAGGACAACGCATAAGAAAGATTACCGAAAACCAAGCCGATGCCGGAAATAATCCAACAAAAAAAGAAGAACGTATTTATTTAGCTGGTTATGAACTTTATAAAAAACACAGTGGCTCCGATGCCGGACTGGAACGTGTCAGTTTAAGCCTGATGGATGAAGAGCACCGTTTTGTAATGATAGAAACCCGTAATGATGTGGATGATGGCACTGAAAAACATTTGGTACGCTATCAATTGCATAATCATCTGGGTTCTGCTTGTCTGGAGCTGGATGGAACTGGTCAGGTTATAAGTTACGAAGAATATCACCCCTATGGCACCACAGCATACCAGGCTAAAAACCCCGACATAAAATCTGCTGCGAAACGCTATCGATATACAGGCATGGAAAGGGATGAAGAAACCGGATTAAATTACCATAGTGCCAGGTATTATTTGCCGTGGTTGGGAAGGTGGTGTAGTTGTGATCCGATCCTTGACACTACCGAGAATCTCTATGCCTATGGAATAAACAATCCCCTTAATTTCACAGATCCAGATGGTCAAAGCCCTGAATCCATTTTTCTTGATAAGTTTAGGCATATGTTTCACTGGATAGAGATGCCGAAACTAGCTTGGGAGATCATTCACGGTGCTATAGATCATCCTTACCGGAAACCTGTTCCCCATGCTATCCATAAACCTGCTGGAGTTACTGAACCAAAGGCGCGGTTCCCAAATGTAAAAGGACCTGTGGTTGGAGAGAAGACTGCAAAACCTGCAAATCTTCCAG
>JBDLIU010000227.1:0-7324 GCA_039714715.1 Bacteroidota bacterium | reverse complement strand
GCCGAGGTAAAACCCCAACTGATATCGCTTGATATTAATTCACAATTTTTAGATTATCGAAATATGTATAATAGCCTGAGAAAGGATATTCAATTTTCAGAAATGATCCCTTTTGCCAATGTACCCAAAGACCTGGAGCTAAATTACAGGCAGAATCACCTTACCTTCTTTTATGATGCCAATGACTGGGCAGCTGCGGATATGATCAGGTTCAGTTATAGACTGAAAGGAGAAGAAGAGAATTGGAGTGAGCCTACACCAGAAACCATGGTAGATTACCGAAACCTTTCTCACGGCACCTACACCTTCCAATTATGTGCCATTGGTCAGGGTCGGGAGTGGAGTGCTCCTCTTGAATATACCTTTACCGTACTACCGCCACTGTGGCTTACCTGGTATGCCTGGGGATCTTATATCCTGCTTATTCTTTTGGGATTGTACCAGTACCGCAGTTATTTATTGCGCAATGCAACCAGGAAGGCAGATGCGAGACTTAAACTGATGGAAGCAGACAAAATCCGGGAGCTGGATGAGCATAAGACACATTTCTTTACCAATATCACCCATGAATTCAGGACACCCCTTAGCCTGATATCGGGAACGATCCAAAGCCTGAAAAAGCCGGGTATTCCCCTGGAGGAACGGGAAACGAACATTGATCTGCTGAGCAGGAACAGCCAGCGGCTCACCAAACTTGTCAATAATTTACTGGAGCTGACCAAACTGGAAGAGTCCAGGATGAAAGTGGAACTGAAGAAATGTGATTTGATCTCAGAGATTAAATATCATATGGCCGCATTTCAGAGTGTGGCCCAAAGCAGGAATATCACTTTCAAGATCAGTGCACCTGAAGAACAGGTTATTGCCTATTCGGATACAGAAAAACTGGAGATTATCCTTTACAACCTGCTATCGAATGCCTTTAAATATGTAGATGAATATGGCAAGATTGGCCTGGAAGTAAAAACAGGGAATGCTCATAATCTTGAAATAAAATCGGGTAATTCTGGGTACCAGGGTGAATATATTTCAATAGCAGTAAATGACGATGGCCCCGGTATTGCACCCGACAAGCTTGAAAAGATATTCGACCGGTTTGAGAAGGACCTTTCTGCAGTTCAATATTCTGAGGGAATGGGAATAGGCCTTGCACTGGCCAAAGAGCTGGTACAGTTTCTCAATGGCAGCATTGAGGTAAAGAGTAAAGTAAATGAAGGAACTACTGTTTTAGTTTACATTCCCATTGAGAAAGAAGGGTTTGATAATGTAAGCTCGATCGATGAGGAAGTTATAGAAAGAGATGCTGATCTAACCGAAACTGTTGATACGGACGGCATTGAAAAAGAGCAGGAAAGTCTGCTTACCACGGGCCAGAAGATTGTGCTGATAGCAGAAGATAATGAAGACCTGAGAACCTATCTCAGGCAGGAGCTTACCAGTGATTTTAAACTGCTTATGACAGAAAATGGCAGGATAGCCTGGGATCAATGCCTGGAATACCTGCCGGATCTGATCATAACGGATCTGATGATGCCGGAGATGGATGGGATAGAACTCTGTAAAAAAGTGAAGGAGCATGAACTGACCAGCCATATTCCCGTGATTATGCTCACGGCTAAGTCAGGTTCGGAGAATCGTATTGAAGGCCATAAATCGGGAGCAGATGACTATATACAGAAACCATTCAATATTGAAGAGTTGAGGATTAAAATGCAGAATATGATTCTTCAGCGGGAAAAACTCAAGGAGAAATTCAGCATAAATTCCATTTTTACTGAAACAGACTCCTCAGGGGAAAATGTGAACGCTGAATTCTTACGTAGATTATCAGAGACTCTTGAAGAAAACCTGACTAACACTCAGCTTACTCCGGAATTCCTGGCAGAAAATATGAATATGAGTCGATCACAATTATACCGCAAGCATAAAGCCGTTACCGGTGAGAGTGTGAGTGCGTTTATCAGGGATTACCGACTATCCAGGGCAGAACAATTATTGCGGCATAATAGTGCCAATGTAACAGAGGTGGCCTATATGTGTGGATTCCAGACTCCTTCTTATTTCACAACTGCTTTCAGCAAGAGATATGGTGTTAGTCCCCTGAGTTATTTAAAAAAGTATAACTCTTAGAGACAAGAAGGTAGGGATGTACGTTAAGATGCAAAATCCATCATACCCTCATTTGTTTTTTCTTCGTGTCATTAGTCACTGATTTTAAGGTTAAAAGATTTGTCTTCCAATCATATATGTAGGATAATAGAACTATCTTTTAACTAAACCTCTAAATCAGTCCACTTTTTGCTGACACTAAACTAGGTATAGAACATAAGAAGCACTAGAGAGGAGGAATTATATGATAAGTTTATTTAACAATGGATAATTCTGTAAGAGTTCTGTGGTAATATCTGAAATAACTAGGATTGCCATTAATGGTATAAAACTTTTTAAAAGACCCTATTAGGGCTCCCGTAGCACCACCAAATACAGAGTACCCAGCCCCAACTACCACACCTATTATATATGCAGGTTTATAACCACTAAGTCCTACGTAAGTACCCAATGCTACACCCGTACCAAAAACGATTAAAGCTCCAGCACCTGCACCTCTTCCTATGCTATTTAACCTTCTTGTTTTTATTCTTTCTATATTCCTAACTGGATACTCTTCTTTTTTATATCTATTAGAATAATAGTCCTCGATTTTGTTAGTATACTTCTTTCCAGATATAGGGCTTGCTATCACTATTGATGAATCATTAACGCTATACAAAACTCCATTCAATTTGTCTTCGTTATTAAACTTGACCCAAACCCTATAAACTACTGGTTTTTTCAAATACAAATCAGAAATTTGAGATTGTATCAACTCTATTGAATCTTTTTCATTAGGATTCAGATAATGTCCGTCTTCTGTTGATGAAATCTTTGTGCTATCCTTATTATTTGATTCACTTGATGAAGCAGGAGCATTTTTATAAACAGCACAGCTTTGAAAAAGTATTATTACACTGAAGTAAACCAGGTATAAATTTTTCATTTTAGAGAAATTGATTTTCAATGCAGTGTAAATTAATAATATTTAGTCTAACTGAATAACTAAGCGAATAACTTTGTTTTAAAGACAGCTTGAAAAATAGATGAGCATATGGGTGTAGCACAAAATCTCTCCTAGACGAAGCTCGTTGGGGGACCTGCCAATTAATTAACTCTACATATTTTTTTAGAAATAGGGCATTGCAAGAAATTAAAAGCTAATAACAGATCAACATTTCACTACCAATTTGTTTTTTCTATGTGACAAAGAATGGTAACCTGAATATTCGAACCTCCACCTCACAACCTTGGTGTCTTGGCCTTCCCCCCCCCCAGGACATTGTATAATATATATTTTATAACAAGGGTAACAGTAATTGATTATCAAACCGGATTACACCTCAGTGTAAGACGAATTCATTTAGCAAGTCATTGTTGAATTAAGGTGTATGGTTTATATTGCATTTAACAATATCAGCTATTTAAAGATTATTGGATTTTTTGAAATAATATGTATCAAAGCTTTTTGTCAAGCAACAGCAAAAACCAGGCAATCCTGACCATAACTTAAACATATTCATAAATGACTAGAGAAGAACATCTGAAATTTTGCAAAAAATGCACAAACAGAAAAATGGATTTGCGACAGGGTTTGCTTTGTTCGTTAACAGGGGAAAAGGCAGACTTTGAAAATGAGTGTGAAAATTTTATAAGAGATGAGTCTGTTAAAGAAGAAATAGAAGTTGAAAACAGGCCGGTTGCAGAAATCTTAACAGATGTGCCGGAAGATATTAAGGAAGATCTAAAATCTCATCAAGACTTAGTGTATGCAATAATTGGCGGATTGTTTTTATCTGTTATTAGTGCATTAATCTGGGCTGTCATTACAGTATCAACAGAATACCAAATTGGGTATATGGCAATTGGAGTTGGATTATTAGTTGGAATGGGTGTTCGCTATTTTGGGGCGGGTATTGATCCGATTTTTGGCTATTTAGGAGCTGCTTTTGCACTTCTTGGATGTGCATTAGGTAACCTGTTTAGCCAGGTTGGATTTATTGCTGAAGCTCAAGCGCTTGGATATTTTGAGACATTGGCATTATTGGATACGGATACGATAATTTTAATCTACCAGGATTCGTTTAATCCGATGGATTTACTCTTTTATGGAATTGCAGTTTTTGAGGGATATAAATTTGCTTTTAGACCGATTCCGTCAAATATTAAACACCTGGATGATTATACGCCAGCATATTCGAACTTAAGACTTCCTTTAGTAATAGTATTTTTTGTAGCCCTTACAATTTCAGGATATTCTTTGTCAAAAGGAGTAAGTGGTGATAAGACATTTTATTATGAGAATGGGGCTAAACAGTCAGAAGGGGAGTTAATTAATGGTGCAGAAAATGGTCTCTGGAATTATTACTATGAGAACGGAAGTCTTCAAATAACAGGAAATTATATTAATGGAGTTGAAAATGGATTATGGAAATGGTATTATGAATCAGGCGAATTAAAACAAACAGGGAATTACAAAAATGGAATGCTGGATGGCACGTGGCTTAATTATAATGTCCAGGGTATTTTAGTTGATTCAAGTAACTTCATTATTGGCAGGTTGAATGGTGGGTATAATGCATTTTATGATAATGGGAGTATATTTCAATCAGGGACTTATAAGCGTGATAAGCAAGTAGGAGAGTGGAAGGTATATCATGAAAATGGTAAACTTAGTGCGATTGGTTCATTCGAAGATGGTGAACTTAATGGTATATGGAAGTATACTGATTTAGAAGGTAATCCTACTCAAGAATTAAACTACCTGGATGATGAATCCATTAGAATAATTAATGCATGGGATAATAAAGGAAATCAAATAGTTGAAAATGGATTTGGTGAATATGTTTCTCATTATGATGACAATGTAATTTTTCAGCAAGGAAGAGTGAGTGATGGTGAGAAAATCGGTGAGTGGAAGACCTATCATCCGAATGGTAAAATTAGAGAGATCGGAGAATTTAAAAAGGATATTTATTATATAATATCAGCCTGGGGTTCAGAAGGAGACATTATGGTTGAAGGGGGTAATGGAGAATACTCATCGTCTTTTGAAAATTCTAATAATTCCTATGAAACAGGGAATGTAAAAGATGGTTTAAAAGATGGAATCTGGTTTATATATTTCCCCGATGCATTAACATTACGTGCAGAATCGAATTATTTAGAAGGAAAACATAATGGCAAAAACGTTGCTTATTTTGCTAATGGTAATATTGAATCAGAAGGTCATTTTGTAAATGACTTGAAAGAAGGGGAGTGGAAGTGGTATCATGAAAATGGAATTATTCAATGTACCATTAAGTATGAAAAAGATCTAAAACAAGGAGATCAAATATTTTGGAGTGAAATGGGTAGAGAAGCTAAGAAAGAAACTTATGTTGATGGAGAATTTAAAACCGAAGTACTATTATAATAAGATTTCTCTGGCCAATAAACATATCTAAACTCATAAGGTACGTTCATTTATACTTATTAAGTAACCCATAATCAAAGGGAGTCCATAAGCAGGATTTTAAGCCACTTTCCTTGAAGATTGAATTAGCCCAGGTATTACAGGTATAACAACAAGTATAGCTTCTACTGGATTTATAGAAATTGTCATTAGAACCATAGCTGGCTCCAGGCAAAATGATTTTGTTTCCGTTTTCATCTGCTTTAAAGGTCTCCAGTATTAGCTCGTTGACTTTCATTAATTCAGATTTTGTCAGTTTTACTTCCACCCAATGACTTTGTATGCTTTTAAAACGCGTTAGGTGGATTAGTGCAGAACTTTTTTGAAAAAGAATTTCAAATGTGCTTTTAAGTGTTAAATTTTCGGTGGTTCGTATATTGAGATAGAAATTTGAATCACCCATTGCAAAAGAAAAGTATTCTTCTACATCTGAAAATTGTAAGTCCATTAATAGAGATGGCTCAATGTCATCCTTATGAAGGATAATCTCTATGTGTCTGCCGTTAGTACTTAAGTAAATCTTTTCCGGATTTTCACCCTTTCCACTAGAGCTATTAATAGTTATGGCAGCGAGAATGAGTGAAGTACCATAGGCAATAACAGGTATTAAAACTATAATCAATATCGCTTTAAATATTCGCAGCATCCATTTCATGGTAAAAGGGTATGGCCTGATCAGGTAAAAGTAGTAAAATGCTGACATTCTTTTGTCATACCGAAAGACCGACAGCGGAGGGGTTGAGATATCTTAGCCATTGTGCAGAGTTTGCTGCCAACTTTGATTTTCTTTCTTTAGGGCAAAGATGTCTCTCTTCGTTCGACATGACAAAAGAAGTTATAAAAGCTTATCCATTTACATCTTACATAAAAATACACAAACGCATCTACAACACTATGCAACTTTGTGCATAGCTATTCCTGAATACTCAATACCGAATCAATATCTTGAATCAATTTATAAGTTACATCATCATTGCCTAATTCGTACGCTTCTTCTGCATACACTTTAGCCTCCTCAAACATCTTATTTTTATAAAGAAGTGCTGCATAGGTATCTAGACAAACCCAGTCTTTTTCATGCTTAATAGTCTTTTCAGACCACACTAAAGCATTCTTTAGTAGAATAGAATCGTTGGAATTAAGATACACATGCCAGGCAACTTCATTAAGAAAATCATAATCAGGATTATCTACATTTACAACGTCTTTATTGAACTTTTCAAGCATGCTTTGTACAGAATCTGACCCTATAATTCTGCTATTAATAAATTCGCCATCTTCCATTATCAACAATGATCTGGTATACATCTCTTTTTCATGTTGTTCGTATGCTGCATAGTTAAAATTAAGGGTTCTTATCGCAGACATAACGTACTGAGAAAAGCTACCGGCAACTACAACAGATAGGATTATGATTGTTCTTATAATCACAGGCCTAATTATATTTCGTTTGAAGTAGGTAAAAATTAAAGCGACTGGAATAAGTACAGAAGTAATAATTTTTAAAATATCAGTACCAGGCCAATGCATCGATTTTAAAAGAATGGTAAGTAGTGTAATAGAAATTGCTATCCCTAACAGATATTCAATCAATGAGCCCTCTTTTTTATATTTGGGAATAAGCAAAAAGTAAACACTCATCATTGGAATACTGATTACCATTAATGCATTTGCTCCATCTAAACTCTGTGTTTTTAACATATAAGATAAAAAAAACAGGGCTAATGAAATCTTGAATATATACGCTAATATTTTATGGAATGCTAAATTTGCTCCAAA
>JBDLIU010000226.1:0-7378 GCA_039714715.1 Bacteroidota bacterium | reverse complement strand
CTATCTCTTACTTCAGGAGGTAAACCACTCATTTCAGCAATACCTCCGGCATTATCAGCAATTGGGCCAAAAGCATCTATGGATAACTGCATAGCCGTGGTGGCCATCATGCCTGCGGCTGCAATAGCAACACCATACAATCCGGCAAACCAAAATGAAGTAAATATTCCTGCAGCCAGTACAATGATTGGAATTACCGTAGATTCCATACCTATCGCTAATCCACCAATGATGTTAGTGGCATGTCCGGTTGATGATTGTTGTACAATGGAGTTAACAGGTCTTTTACCCATCGCTGTGTAGTATTCAGTAACCATACTCATAAGAGCTCCAACTACTAATCCAACTGTGATTGCCCCAAAAACGTCCATATTGGTAAATATGAAATCTTCTGCACCTGAGCGTTGGAATGTCATCGTTTCGGGTAAGAAGTAGATTACAAGAAAGTAAGAAGAGATGAATGTTAATATAATGGATCCCCAGTTGCCAAGGTTTAGTGCAGTTTGAACACTTGAGTTATTATCTTTAATTCTTACGAAATAGGTGCTAATTATAGAAAAAATTAAACCCGTACCAGCTATTGCCATTGGTAATAGTATTGGACTTAAGCCACCAAAATTGTCTGGTGATAATACTTCTCTCCCCAGTACCATTGTAGCCAGTATTGTGGCCACATATGATCCGAATAAGTCGGCCCCCATACCTGCTACGTCACCCACATTGTCGCCTACATTATCTGCAATAGTAGCAGGGTTACGTGGGTCATCTTCAGGGATACCGGCCTCTACTTTCCCAACAAGATCAGCCCCTACATCGGCAGCTTTAGTGTATATGCCGCCACCTACACGAGCAAATAAGGCTATTGATTCTGCTCCAAGAGAAAATCCTGTAAGGACTTCCAGTGCTTTTTCAAGGTTGTGTCTGTATGCTTCTGTATCACCGCTATCACCAACGAAGATTGCATATAACACTATAAATAAACTTCCGAGTCCCAGTACAGCCAGACCTGCTACGCCAAGTCCCATAACAGTTCCACCATTGAATGAGACTCTTAAGGCTTTTTTCAGGCTTGTTCTGGCAGCTTGTGTTGTTCGAACATTTGCTTTAGTGGCGATATTCATTCCAAAATACCCTGCCAGGGCAGAAAAAAAGGCTCCCAGAATAAATGCAATACTTATTACCCAATGAGAATTTACTTTATCTGATGTTCCTGACCATCCGAGAAGGATGGCTGCAATTATGGCATAATAAGTAAGCACCTTCCATTCCGCTCTAAGAAATGCCATTGCACCATTGTGTATGTGATCTGACAAATCCTGCATCTTTTTATCCCCCGCATCCTGCTTGGAAACCCAAATACTTTTTAAAATCATTACTAATATTCCAATTAATCCGGCTGCAGGAATTAAAAAAACAATATTATTCATTACAATGTTTATATTTCACGTGAATAAAAAGATGTGCAAAGATAGAGAAATTTAGGAGAATCTTTAATTAACCAAGGTAATAATAATCGGCAGATAAATGCTTATTTTTCACCTCTTTACCTAATTCATATGTATCACTAAGTTAGGAGGTTAAGTGATACCTGAGTATAAAAAAACCAAAGAAAACCAATAGCAGGCGTATGATAGAAAACCTGAATCGAAAACAGGCCCCTTTACTAAAATAACATATTCCTATGCTGGTGTATTAATATAATTTAGGAACTCGTGTTTTGTTATATCATCATTAAACTTACCACTAAAAAAGGCAGTGCCTGTTTTAGCACTAACATCTCCAACGCCTCTTGATGATACACATAAATGATTAGCATCCATTACCACGCCTACATCTTCTGTGTCGAGGTACTCCATCATTTGTTTACCTACCTGCATGGTTAGCCGTTCCTGAACTTGTGGTCGCCTGGCATAATATTGTACAATCCGGTTGATCTTAGAAAGGCCAATAACCTTTCCTGTGGAAATATAGGCAACGTGTGCCTTCCCTATAATTGGTACAAAGTGATGCTCACAATGAGAATAAAACGTAATGTCTTTTTCAACCACCATCTGGTTGTATTTGAATTTGTTCTCAAATAGGGTGGCAGTAGGCTTGTTTTTAGGATCTAAGCCACTAAACACCTCATTTATGTACATCTTGGCCACTCTAAGAGGTGTTCCTTTCAGACTATCATCAGTCAGGTCTAAACCCAGGGTTTCCATTATTTTTTCAAAGTGATGAGCAATTTTAGCAATCTTATCATCATTACTCATTTCAAATGCATCATCTCTAAGCGGTGTTTCTACTGATGTGCCTATATGATCGTCATCATCAAACGATGATTTTTTAAGCGGGGAATTCAGCATAATTTCTTTCCGTTTCATACAATCTTATCTTTAAATCAAGACCTTCATCGATCAAAGGTCTAAGGATATTGTAGATTACTAATACGATATTTTCAGAAGTAGGATTAAGATTTTTAAATTCTTCAGTGTCTTCATTAAGGTTTTTGTGATCGAACTTACTAGTAACATGCTTACGAATAAGTTTGCTCAATACCTTTACATCCATCACATAACCTGTATCAGGATTAACTTCTCCAGCAACCATTACTTCTACATCATAATTATGGCCATGGAAGTTAGGGTTAAAGCATTTACCAAAGACCTTTTCATTTTTTTCTTCAGACCAATTACTGTTCCATAGCTTATGGGCAGCATTAAAATGTTCTCTTCGGAAAATGGCAACTTTCATATTATTTGATGTTATGCCACAAAGGTAGTTTTTCTTTTATAAACCCAGAATTGTCATCAGGCTTTCTATTGCATGGTTAAATTACTTTAAAATAAATCACTTAACACACAGTTGGCTCGTCACCATAGCTTGGCTATGATTCCTTGCCTAAGTATTTGATTTTCTTGAACTTTAACCCTTCATAACAAAATCCTAATAACAAATCTGGGCTAAAGCTCTCTATCGATGATATTTGTCTGTTCTCTCGATAATAAAGAATCCATCGCCTCCCTGGTTCTGATAAAGAGGCATAAATATATTGCCTGAGTAGGGGGCTACTACTTCTTTATCATTATGTATGGCAAGTGCTGAGCCTTCTTCAACTAACTGGAAATTAATAAATCCCGGGATCATCTGAAACTTGCTGTTGTCTTCAACGTTATGCCTGTACAGAATGTTAAAAACTTTGTGTGGGTGTTCAGACAACCCCTGCAGCAATGTGAAACACCCCTCATAATTCGGGATGTTTTCTTTTTCTATTGCTCCTGCCAGGCCGAGCACCAACCATATAAGCGCCTCCTGTTTTTGGATTGATGCCGGATCATCATGCATGCCGGCTTCAAAAACCAACGCTCTGAATTTAATGTGATCCAGGTAGTACATCAGGGTTCCCTTGATAAAATCATCAAGGTTTGATACAAATGGAATTGGTAGCTTAAGTGCTAAACTGTAACTCAAAGGTTGCTTATCTATTGCAGCGAATGGTACAGAAGGAGCAGAGGTAGTATGCAAGTCGATAAAGAATCGATCTTCACCTTCCAGGCAACAAATAAATTTTTTAAGAAGATCATCAATTTCAATCATTTCCAGAATTTCAGGATTGAGTTCATGCTTATCGAAACCTATATTGTGGAGTTTATCAACATTTTCCTTTGTCCACATTCGATTCAGGTCATCTTCAGCGTACCTTTCCTTGTTGTGAAGAGCATTTCGGTTCCCAATAAAAGCAATTAACTTGCCATTTACCGGGATATTCTCTTTTTGAATTGTTTCAAAGACTTCTTTGAGGGCTAAAACTCCGGATGGTTCATTACCATGCAATCCTGCACAAAATGCAATAGCCGGACCAGGATTATTGCCTTCAATTTCGGTAATCACCCTGTCTTTATGAACTAAAAGTTGTTCAATTTCTTCCCAAACCTGATTCATTATTCTGTTTGACGGAACTTTTGTGTTAGGTGTACAATATTAACAATTTCACGCTCAGTAAGCATGCCCAAAAGTTTATTCTTCGAAACGACAGGAAGGCATCCAATATTTTTCTTAGCCATTAGGGCAACTGCTTCCTGTGTGGAGGCCCTTGGACCAATAGTGACCAGGTCTTTAACCATTATATCTTTTACAGTAAGACCTTCTTTCCAGCCATCCTTAAGGAGTCTAACGAGAAGCCTTGAAGCCACCAGGCCAACAATTTCTTTTTTACTGTTTTCAACAACAATATATCTTTGATTACGCCATATCATTATATTAATTACCAGTTCAAGCAGGTCATCTTTATGTGCAGTAGGAATATCTGTGCTCATTATCTGTTCTACCATGTAAAAGTGCTTATGTCCATCTTTCAGACTGTGCTTAACCTCGGCCCATTCATGCAAAGGGTGCCCGGAGCCTTCCATTTTAACCATAAGTCGGGTTAGACTCACAGAAGCTTCTTTCCTTGTAGATTTATGTAACAGATGGTTATAATTATTCACCATCCAGCTTGCTCCATTGATTTTTTGTTCAGTTCTTTTTTTAATTATGGAGAGATACTTATCTATGTCTTCCTTATTAACTCTTTTTCTTTCCAGACCTTTTCTTGCCCATGGTAGCATCTTATCAAGAATAAGATCACGCGCCTGATATGTTTTGCCTACCCAATCGAAGTTAGCCTCTAGGCCCACCCTGGCAGCATTGTAGAAATTAAACCTTGCCACTTCGAAATCCATCTGTTCATTGATCTTCCTATGTTCTTTTGGCATGCCAGCCATAAGGCCTAGCCAAAAAGCAGCATTTGCAACCTCATCTATTGTAGATGGACCTGCAGGAATGTATCTGTTTTCAATTCTAAAATGAGGTTTTCCTGTTTCAGACACACCATAACAGGCTCTATTCCACATATAAACAGTTCCACTATGCATGCAGAGCGCTCTTAACCTTGGCGTTTTGTTATTTTCCAGCAATTCAAGACTATTTTCAGTTTTTAATGGAGCAAACAGGGGTGGGTGCCTGCTTATGCAATCCTGGTATAATTCAAGAACAGAATTCTGAAGCCAGTGTGTGCCAAAAGTAACACGAGGTTCAACATCTCGTTTTACCTGTGTTGTATTTCGGGTATCCACACTTTGTTGAAAGAGTGCTATACGTGTTTCAGACCATAGTCTTTTACCCATTAAGAGAGGAGAGTTAGCAACGATGGCAAGGACAGGCCCGGCAATGGCTTGTGCCCAGTTATACTGTGAAACAAACTTTTTAGGATCTACCTGGTAATGAACCTGGAAGCTGGTGTTAAAAGCTTCAAATAAAATATTGGGATGAGAAGTGATTAATTCATCGATACCAATAATATTGAGTTCGAAATTTCTTTTTCTTTCAGACACCATCACATCATTCAGGGTTTCATACCTTGGGTTAGGTGTCATGAACTCAAATTTTAATTGCGACTGGCCCAGGGTTGGCATTATACCCGTCAATACAATTTTCGAATCATGTTTTGCAGCAGCCTCTTTTGCTTTATCCACCAGTTCTTTTAACTGGTCATGCATTTTAGTAAAACATTTTCCTGTGAACCTTAGAGGATCGAGGTTTATTTCGATATTGAATTTTCCTAATTCGGTAGTAAACCGTTTGTCGTTAACCTCATTCAGAATCTTATCATAAACCATAGCCGGGTACCAGTCAGATCCAACAATCCCCAGCTCTTGCTCAGCCCCGATTTTTTTCTCGTCTATTTCAAACATGCTTTTTTCAAGCATAGACTCCATAGCTTTTATATCGTCAAGAATATGACGAGTATATTCTCTTTTTTCCTCTGGACTGGATAAAACAGAAATCTTCGGCTCTCCCATATTTTGGTTGTTATCTTAAATATACGATTTTTTATACATTGGTTCTTGTAAAAATTGTGATTTCATGATTAGATTTTTTTTGCAAACTTTTTCTGATTTATGAATAAGATTTTAAAACCTTGTCTATATTTACAATGATCTCAGAGAACTAATCTTCAGTTGTTTTCTGTTGGTTTGCACGTTATTTATTAGTCATTTTTTTATCCTGCTTTTTAGGGCAGGAGGACAATATTTTATGTATTAATTGTGCAAGAAACCCAAGAACATGAAAAATAAGCTTTTATTAATCGTAATGCTGTTTACATCTTTTTACTCCTTTGGACAGAAAATTGTAGATAAACTAACAGTAGTAGACAATGTAAATTATCCCGTAAAACCTATTCCTTTAAGTTACAATGGGTATAAAATTGTTATTAATAATTCATCATTATTTGATAAGGTCAGGGAATCAGTTGATATTTCGTATATGGGGTATAATGAGACTTCTGAATTGACGATATCATTAATGATTTTCAATGATAAGATGAATGCAAAGAGAGTGGCGAAAGGAGATCAAGTAACAATAATGACAAGCGTGGAGGCACTATTAGGTTATGTTTTACATGAAGGAGAGAAAGTGTTTCATGTTGGCATGGTTAATCTTTTTTCTAAAGAATATAATTCATCAACGCATACATATGACAATGTCGATAACAATGTATATGATACTATAACTGTAAACAAAAGCAATGCCAATGAATATATAGTCTATGTTAAGGATTTAGATAATTATGCTTTATCAAAAAAATATGGCACTGAATTGATCGAAAGGGAATCAAAGTTACTGATAGAAGAAGCTGGTAAGGAAATTAAGAAGCTCATTGACATGACTTATAAGGGTAAGGGTGTAAGGTATCTTGGGCTGAAAAAACATACTGAAGAAGACGAATTTAAAAATATGTTAAAGGAACGAGAAAATAGGCATTATAATAGAAGCACACCTCAGATAGAAGAAGACCCCAGTGTTATGTTTTGGTTAGAAAAAACTAAGGACACCAATCCTGTTGTTCAAGCGGTTGCTCAATTTAATGTTGCGTCATCTTATACCTATTATGGTGAAATGATTCAAGCCAAAAATTATTACGACCAACTTCAAAATCTTAATGTCGAGATACCAAAAAAGTCAATGAATTTTCTTGCAAAGAATTTTGAGGAAAATTATAGTAACTGGCGAGAATTTTTTGATGAAAAAGGAAAATACAGCTATAATACGCCACTAAAAGTTAAGCAAGAAGGGTGGGTAATATTTAAAAGAGATATTGGGGCAACTCTTGTAAGTAAAGCGGAATATAATGAAGCTTTTAAATGAAGAAATATGCAAGTTGATATTGCTTGACTTACATAGTACTTTAGATATCACACAAGAAAATTAAAACTAGCTATATCTTATAGTTCTTTCATTTTGTATAAACTTTTTCTTTCTTTGCAATTGAACTTATCAAGAAAGACGGAGGGATAGGGCCCTGTGAAGTCTTAGCAACCTTGGCAAACTTGGTGCTAATTCCCTTTTAAGACCG
>JBDLIU010000225.1:0-7390 GCA_039714715.1 Bacteroidota bacterium | reverse complement strand
AAATGATAGTGATACCTGTCCAGGTGGTTACTGGTTTCTTTTATTTGTATTATATGTATCCCGACAGTAATCTAAATGAGTGGGGACTTGAAGTATTTGCCATAATACATACACTGGGAGCTTTTGCACTACTTGCCTTTGTTATTGCTCATGTTTACTTAACCACTACAGGTGATACCATCTTTTCAAGTATACAGGCAATGATAACAGGATGGGAAGTGGTACATATTGATGAGGAAGAGGCCAGGGAGAAACATCTTATGAATGCCGTTAATGATAGTGTGGCCGGTTACTACAGGATAGACCTGTACGGGACAATCACAGATGTAAATGATGCCTGGCTGGAGATTTACGGCTATAACAGCCGGGATGATGTTGTTGGTAAACATTATTCCTTTGCAAGGGATGAGAAGAATCGGGCAGAACTGGAGTCGGTTGTGGAAAGAGTAATGGGAGGAGCGAAGATAACTTCTTTGCCAGTTACCAGGAAAGGGGCGGACGGCAAGCCCGGACGGCATTTGCTTTCTGCCAATCCCGTGATTGAGGATGGAAAGATAGGCGGTATGGAGGGTTTTATACTTGATATTACCGAGACAGAGGATGAGATGGAACATATGTATTATGCTGTACGTAATTCAGGTGCTGGTTATTACAGACTTGACAGCGATCTTAGGCTGGTGGACGTAAATGATGCATGGCTAAAGCTATACAAGTATGAGAGAAAGGAAGATGTACTTGGAAGGCATTTCTCCATAACCCGCGAAAGTTCCGACCTGGACAATAGCAAGACGATATTCGATAAGGTTTTAAAGGGAGAGACCATATCCGGTAAGCTGGTTACCAGGAGGTGCAGCGACGACAGCACCGGCAAACACCTGCTATCCGCCAGCCCCTTTCACGTTGGCAATAACATAAAAGGTGTTGAAGGCTTTATACTGGATATCACACATCTCTACAAAGACTAATTCTCCTTTATTGTATTAGGATATATCACAAACTTTGGGATATATATAGCGCAGATTAACGAAAGGTTGCACTTTAGTGAAACTTTTTTGTATTTTTGTCTCATGGAACTAAAAAAGAGATAGAAAAAGCACTTAAAATAATGGAGGGATATAAAAATGAAAAATAAAAGTAAAATGACTCTTGATGAGTTTAAGAATAAACATTATGGAGCGGAGGGGACTCAAAAACGTGATGATTTAGAAAGCGGATATGAAAACTTTAAACTTGGAGTGTTACTGTATGAGGCACGGATAGAGAAAGGAATGACTCAAGCAGAATTAGCAGAGAAAGTTGGAACGACTAAGTCTTATATTTCCAAGATTGAAAATAATATTAAAGAAGTAAGACTTTCAACATTGCAAAGAATAGTTCAGTTAGGATTGGGTGGACAGCTTGATTTGTCGATTCGAATATAAAAAAACTGCGGCTAATAATAGGACTCTGAGTGGTCTGCAAGGCCCAGCTAGGGAAGGTTCACTATACACTACCCATTTGGTCTTATAACTTGGGTTATCAATACAAATCTCACCAATTTAAAATACAAATTATTAAATATCCTCATTTTGTATCATTTTACTTTCACGCAGAAGCAAAACTCCAATAAGGGAAATAAGCGTAAGAATAGAAAATACGATCATGAAAAGGCCAAGATTCTCATTATTATTAATGCTCATTCCGGTTACAAAAATCAATCCTGTTATTTGTCCTATCCATAACAGTATTCCTTGTGAAGTAGATTCTGGAGCAGGATAGCTTACTTCTGCAGCATATTGAAAACCTATTGGTCCTGCACTCATTACAAAGAAACCTAAAACAAATGAGGCTGTTAATGCAATATTGTATATTGTTGTAGGATCTGATGATAAATGATTTGCAAATGCTAATCCAAAAATTCCAGGTATCATACCCGACATACAAATCACCAAAAATAATTTACGTTTACGATATTTATCAGAAAGTATAGGTATGATAATTGCTCCTATTATTCCTCCTATCAACATTAATCCGCCTATCAATCCGTCAGAATCTTTCACCCCAATATGTTCTGCAATAGAATCTGTCATTGCACTTACTGCATTAAAAATTCGAAGTCCGAGTAGAAAGAGGAAAATTGTAACTATCCCATCACGTTGCTTAACAATATGGCCTAGCCCTGTAAAGAAATTATGACGTTCTTCTTTATTGAATTTAATGTTTTTAGGTTTTTCTCTTATAAAAATGAGCAATGCAAAGGCCGCAATTACACTTATGATTCCATATATCCATAGCATTTTTTCAAATCCGGCGCCATAATTTTCTAAATCAGGATTTGTACCAATCATTAATGGGGTAACCAACATGGCTATTATAATTCCGATATACTGAGCCAATGCTGAGAAACCTGCAGCCATACCTCTTTCATTTAAAGGAAACCAACGCACTGTAACAGCTGTAACTGCATTTAAAATAAATGGTTGAGCAACGGCTAATCCAATTTGAGCAATTACAATACCCATAAAACTTTGGGCAAATATTGCTTTCACCAGACTAAATATCACAACCAGAATTGCACCAAAGGACAAACCTTTTTTTATTCCATATGTATCTATTATATAAGATGCAGGAAAACTAACAATCAGGAATATTAGCATATACGCCATAGCCAGGAAATCGATGTTAAAAAAAGATGTCTGGTTAAACTGGCCAGAATAAAAGACTTCAGCCGGACGTGCAACTGAAGCATGTGTAAGCCATTGAATTTCAATTACAATTGTCAATAACATAAAGACAGTAAGTATAACGTATCGATATGCAGGGTAGGTTTTGTTAGAAGTCATATTAAGATGGGAAGTTCATGAATTAACTATATTGTTCTTTAGTACTTTTCTTTTAGGAATTTCTACTTGTTTTTTCTGGCTTCTTTGGAATATTTTCGTAAATAAATCTGATGCATTAAATGAGCTTCAAATTTATTGATGCTTTTTGCACCACCAAGGAATTCAGCTTCAATAAAAGCTTTACAAACTTTCTCCAACACCTGGCAAACTACAAAAGCATCATCCATATTTTTACCAATACAAACTGCACCATGATTAGCCATAAGTGCTGCATTTCTGCCTTTTAAAGCTTTTACAGTTTTTTTTGAAATTTTTCGTGTAGAGGGTAGTGCATAATCAGCTACACGGATTGATGGCCCTATAATTTGTGCCATATCGTCTAAAATAGGAGGGACTTCCCTATGTGCAGCAGCTACTGTTGAAGCATTCATTTGATGGGTATGTATAACAGCGTTTATTTCTTTTCTGGTTCGGTATATTTCGCAATGCAATTCCTTTTCTGAGGATGGTTTTATTTTTCCTTCATACTTTGATGTAAGGTAATTAACCAAAACAATATCGTCTGTAGTTAGTTCTTCATATGGCCTGCCACTTGGAGTTATCAACATGAATTTTTCATCAACTCTTATACTTATATTTCCCCAGGTCCGAGCTACAAAACCTTCTTTTAACAAGCGTTTTCCACCTTCAATAATTTGCTGTTTAATATGATTAATGTTTTCCATTCTTAAAGTCTTGTATGTGGTTTATTGATTAAATCTATGATAATTGGCTTTTATATACGCATTTTTCAAGCCATTGTAGACATTCTTATAGGATTGAAAAAGTTTATCGTATATTTCTTTTGTTGAGGAATCAGGTTCAAAGCTTTTTTTTATTTCAATGAATTGATTAATATCCTGGAAATTCTTAAAAATGCCACTGCCAACAAATGCGCATGAAGCAGCTCCAAAGGCACCAGCCATTGTGGGATGGTTAATTGTTTCAACTGTTTTTCCTGTAATATTGGCAATTCCCTGCATCCAGTTTTCGTTTACTGATCCACCACCAATTGCTCTTATTTTAGTAGGTGAGAACTTAAAGTCATGCTGGTAATTTTCAAATATCCAGCGTAAATTATATCCAACACCTTCAAGTAAAGCATTTACCAGATGACCACGACTGTGTTCAACCCCCAAATTAAATACTGTTCCTCTTGTGGTTGTAGTACTTAGTGGACAACGTTCCCCAAGTAACCAGGGAGTGAAGATAAGGTGGTCTGATCCTGCGGGAACTCCTTCTCTTTCATTGTCAATAAAGGTAAAAATGTCTTTAATTGCCGGATCTTCTTTTTCATATTTATAAAATTTTTCAATCAACCAATCTAAGTTTGACCCTGCTGATTCAGTAATTCCTACAATAAGATTTTTATTTGAGTCAGCACTTTGCAATACAGCTGCTCCATTTTTGTGTTTTAAGTTTTTCTTTGTAGTTATTCCCGCCCAAGCTGATGTTCCAAGATATATATGTGCTTCACCTTCATTTGTTGATCCTGAACCAATGGCTGCACTTTGAGTATCATCGCAACCTCCAAAAACCTGAACAGATTGGGGAAGGCCAAGTTCCTTAGCTGTTTCTTCAGTTAGAGTTCCGATTATATCTGTTGATTGGACTAATGGAGGAAGTTTGTTAATGTCAAATCCGGCCACTTTGAATAATAATCGTTCCCAATCTTTCTTTTTCAGATCAAATCCATACGAACTAGCACCAGACCATTCAAATACTTTTTTGCCTGTTGCCCTGAATTTTAAGTAACCATTAACATCAAAAATTGTTTCTGTTTTGTTATAAATTTCTTTTTCGTTTTGTTTTAGCCATCGTAATTTTGGAATTACATCCTTACCTGTTATTTCGATTCCAATAATTTTTGTAAATATCTTTTTGCCTCCTAGCAAATTCATTAACCATTTAGCTTGTTTTTCAGCACGTCCATCAACCCAGGTAATGTTATTGTTTAGTAAGTTATTGTTTTTATCCAGTGGAATAATACCCATTGCTTGTGTAGAAAAGACAATACCTATTATATTATTTGTATCAACTTTGTTTTCTTGTAGTATTTTATGTGTATTTGTAACTGATCCGTTCCAATAATCTTCAGGATTTTGTTCTACCCATCCGGGTTTTGGATAGATTAATCCATACGATGTTGTTGATTGGGAAATCACATCTCCCGAACTGCTAATTAAAGCTGTTTTAATGCTACTCGTTCCAACATCATGTGCTATTACATATTTATCCATTATTAAGTATTACATTTTTTGAAAAACCCGCTCGAAACCATTAAGTGCTTCATTAATTACTTCATCGGTATCTGCCATGCTTGTATACATCCTGCTTCCGGCTAATGTTACAATTCCTTCAACCATATATGCTGCACCCATTTCTTCCATCATATGTTTTCGGGATTTTACTTCTTTTAGCGTTTTTGGTATAGTCCATGGCCGTTTCATGTTAACTGGTAAAAACATGGTTCCGGCTGTTTCCAAATGACAAATTGATCCTTGATTGTATGCAACAAAAGGTAATTGATAGTTTTTAATAAGTTTTTGCAAACCTTCTGTTAATTTATCACCGGCACGGCCAGCTTTAGCACATGCATTTTGTTTTTCAATTTCCACCATAGTGTAATAGCCTGCAGCTGAACTTATTGGATTTGCTGCCAGGGTTCCACCAACCATGGCGCGCTTTTTCCCGGCTTGTAATCCGGCAGCCAAATATTCCATTAAATCGCGTGAGCCACCTAATCCACCTGCCGATGGATAACCACCTGCAACGACTTTACCAAAAACTGTTAAATCGGGTTTTACTCCGTAATATCCTTGAGCACCGCTAATTCCAATTCGAAAAGCAGTGACTACTTCATCAAAAATTAATAGTGCATTGTATTGATTGCACAATTCGCGCACTTGTTTATTGTATTCAAAATCAACCGGTCTTGTTCCGCTTTCTGTTCCAATGGGCTCTAAAATTACTGCTGCGGTTCCCTTGCCCATAAGTTTATTCAATCGTAATTTTCTTTCCAGTGATTTTATACTGTTTGGGAATGCTTCTTGTGTGTATTTTCTGCTTGCTCTCGGAATTCCATGTGCATCAAATCCTGCAGTTCCCGGAATTCTTAATGCATATACCATACTGTCACTCCAACCGTGATAAGCACCTCCTATTTTTATGATGTTTTTCTTTCCTGTTGCCAGCCTTGCAATCCTAATTGCAGCCATTACTCCTTCAGTTCCACTTCCCAGCATTCTGAACATATCAACTCCAGGAAAATGAGTGCAAATAAACTTCGCAATTTTTAATTCGTATTCATGAAATAAACCTGTAGAAGGACCTGTTGTATTTATCAGATTTAAAATTTTTTCTCTGACAGGTAAATAATTACTACCTAAAACAGTTGGCCCTCCAGCCTGAAGAAAATCAATATGCCGCTTACCATCTTTATCATACAAATAAGCACCTTCTGCCCGGTCAAATACAATTGGAAAGGGATAATTAAATGCAAGGTTATGCTGGACCCCACCAGGAATATAATTCTTCGCACTTTCAATAACAGATTTTGATGATGCATATTTCTTTTCAAAAACATCAAGATATTCCTGCATTTCATTGCGTTTAACAGGATGAATGGGTTGAGAAATCAGCTTATTAATTCTGGCGTAAATATCCTTAACATCGTGATAATGTTGAATTGCAAAACCTGATTCCTTAGTAATTTCGTTCATGGTTTTATAAAAATAAATTTTTCGCCAAAGATATGATATATTGAAGAACAAGATATTATTACAAGAGTAATTTGTAATAATATTATAACTATTTAAATAACTGTGAATTATGATTTTTGCATTTGATTTATTGCATTGAAGACACGACTTTTATGTCTTTTTCTTGCATTATGAGCATATGTGCATTATATTTGCAGCAGATATTTACTTCAGAATCAAATAATGCCAAGACCAAAGAACAACAGGATAGTACATGTGCCGCCGGTATTCAGCGAGTTTAAGCCTATAGGAGTGCCAAGTATGCAGCTTGACAGGCTGGAACTTTCCCTTGATGAGTTCGAAGCTATACGCCTCGCAGATCATGCAGGCTATTCACATGAAGAGGCCGCAGTGGAGATGGAAGTATCCCGTTCCACTTTTAGCCGCCTTATTGAAAAGGCCAGACAGAAAATGGCATCTTTCCTAATAGAAGGGAAGTCACTTGTGATAGCAGGGGGCAATGTTCACTTTAGGAACAATATTATCCGTTGTAATAGTTGTGGGCATATGTTTAAAACAGAAATTAACGGTGACATCAGCGAATGTCCGAACTGCGGGTCTGCGAATCTCGTGAATCTTGCAGGAGGATTCGGCCATGGCAGATGTTGCACAGGTGTTCATCATAAAAAAGGAGGTTATCATGCCAGGAGGAGATAAAACAGGACCACGCAATGCTGGTCCTATGACAGGACGCGGAATGGGAAACTGTTCCGAAAATGAAAATAATAATTACGGACGTGGCTTTGGCGGCGGAAGGGGAAGAGGCTT
>JBDLIU010000224.1:0-7424 GCA_039714715.1 Bacteroidota bacterium | reverse complement strand
TATCATATGGTTTATAAGAATCTACATAATACTCAATCTCTAGTTGAGAAAGGTTGGTAAATGTAACTTTGGTTGATACATTAAATTGATGAATATGCTTCTTATAACCTATACATACACTTGTAGTAACAATATGATCAGATCCCGATAGCTGGTTTAACATTTCAATAGCATGTTGTCTGTCTCCGGGTTTACCTAGAATATGATCTCCCTTAAAAACCAGAGTGTCGGCAGTAATAACCAGTCTTTCCTTTAGCCATTTTGAACACCTGCTTAATTTCTTTTTTGCCAGAAAATCTACAGTTTCCAGAGGAGATAAGCCATCCGGATGTGATTCATCAATATTCAGCTTAATTACTTCAAAATCCAGTCCTGCCTCTTCAAGCAGCTCTTTTCTTCTTGGTGAGGCAGATGCCAGGATAAAAGGTTGTATTGGCTTAAACATTTAGATAGGCGGGGAGTGTTGTTAATTGTTAGGATTTAGACGTCTTCTCCAGGCTGAAGAATTATCATCATTATGATTTGTTTGCTGAGGAGCTGATTCAACTTCAGCTGCAGCAAAAGATGCCATAATCCCAGCCATCTCCTGTTCATCATCGTCTGCACTATTCAAATCATCAGGGGTGAAATATTTTTCAACAAACTTGGTGTCAAAACTTCCGTCAATAAATACCTTATGTCCAAATACATATCGGCAAAAGGGGAGTGTTGTCTGAATCCCGGTTATTTCATATTCATCAATAGCTCTTATCATGCGAAGCCTGGCTTCTTCACGGTTATGACCATGAACAGTTAGCTTCGAAATCATAGGATCGTAGTAAATTGGAACCTCCATCCCTTCTTCAAAGCCATCATCCACACGTACCCCCGGCCCTTGTGGTCTTATATAGGTTGATAATGTGCCAACATCTGGCATAAAATTGTTGCCCGGATCTTCAGCATATACCCTCACTTCAAAGGAATGGCCATTAATCCCAATATCCTCCTGCTTGAACGTAAGTTGATCTCCTTCTGCAATTCTGATTTGTTCTCTAACAAGATCAACGCCGGTAATAAATTCTGTTACGGGATGCTCAACCTGTAACCTGGTATTCATTTCCAGAAAATAAAAATCGCCCTTGTCATAAATAAACTCTACAGTACCTGCACTGCTATAGTCACAGGCCTTTGCTACATTCACTGCTGCTGCTCCAATCTCTTTTCTCTGCTCTGGTGAAATCACCATGGAAGGGGCTTCCTCTATTACTTTTTGATGTCTTCTCTGGATTGAACATTCACGTTCATTCAGGTGTATAATATTGCCATGCAGATCTCCTAGAATCTGTACTTCAATATGTTTATTTGATTCAATGAACTTTTCGATAAATATTGAACCGTCACCAAATGCAGAGGTAGCTTCACTGATGGCCCTATTCATTTCTTCTTCAAGGTCTTCGGCTTCGTGAACAACACGCATTCCTTTTCCGCCACCACCAGCGCTTGCTTTAATAAGAACAGGGTATCCAATTTCATCTGCCACCTTTTTTGCTTCTTCCGGATCTGATATCGAATGGTCAACACCCGGCACCATTGGAATATTATAACCACTAACTGCCTTTTTTGCTGCGAGTTTGTCACCCATAATTTTAATAGACTCGGGAGATGGCCCAATAAAGATGATACCATTTTCATTTACTTTTTGTGCAAAATTTGCGTTTTCAGAAAGAAAACCATATCCGGGATGTATGGCGTCTACATTCAATTCTTTACATATTTCAATGATCTTGCTTTCAACCAGGTAGGATTCACTTGATGGGGCAGGCCCCAAAAGGACAGCTTCATCAGCGTATCGAACATGCAATGCACTTCTGTCAGCTTCACTATAAACTGCTACGGTTTTTATTCCCATTTCCTTTGCAGTTCTTAAAATTCTTAAGGCAATCTCACCCCTGTTAGCAACTAAAAGTTTGGATATTTTAGACATCGTAAAAAAAGCTTATTAGTATAACAATATTAGTATTTAGATGCATAAGCACCATATTTTTTGTTTGTTATTCCTTTATTGATAAGTAGTTAAGAGTACAATAATATATTTGCTTTCAAATTGATCTTAATTTTTGAGAAGAGTATAGTTCTGCATACCTTTGCGTGAAATTATTTTTTACTGCTTTAGCGTACATAAACAAGATAGAACGTGGACTTATTTGAAAAGTTACTATTAGACCGGGGACCACTCGGAAAACATCAGAATATTGAAGAAGGATACTTTATGTTTCCTAAGCTTGAGGGGGAAATAGCTCCAAGAATGAAATTCAGAGGAAAAGAAGTGTTGACATGGAGTTTGAATAATTATATCGGTTTGGCAAACCACCCTGAAGTAAGAAAAGCGGATGCTGAAGCTGCTAAAGAATGGGGGCTAGGCTATCCGATGGGAGCCCGTATGATGTCTGGAAACTCTGTGCATCATGAACAACTTGAAAATGAACTAGCCGAATTTGTTCAAAAGGAAACCGCAATATTATTAAATTATGGATACCAGGGTATTTGCTCTGTCATTGATGCAGTTGTTGATCGTAAAGATGTAATTGTTTATGATTCAGAATCACATGCCAGTATTGTTGATGGCGTTCGGTTACATATGGGCAAAAGATTTGTTTTCCCTCATAATAACATCGAAAACCTTAAAAAACAGCTTGAAAGAGCTAAAAGAATCACTGACGAAACAGGAGGAGGTATTCTTGTGATTACAGAGGGAGTGTTTGGTATGTCGGGCAATATGGGATTACTAAAAGAAATTGTTGCTCTTAAACCTAAATTTAACTTCAGGCTTCTTGTTGATGATGCACACGGTTTTGGAACCATGGGTGAGACCGGTGCGGGAGCGGGAGAAGAACAAGGCGTTCAGGATCAAATTGATCTCTATTTCTCTACTTTTGCGAAATCAATGGCGAGTATTGGTGCCTTTGTTGCAGGTAATAAGGATGTAATTGATTTCTTGCGTTATAATACAAGATCTCAAATATTTGCCAAATCTGTACCAATGCCACTGGTAATTGGCGCATTAAAAAGATTACAACTTTTACGTGAACACCCAGAATTAAGGGAAAATCTCTGGACTATCGTGAATGCATTGCAAGATGGACTCAAATCCCATGGCTTTAATATTGGTGATACCAATACACCTGTTACACCGGTTGTATTGGATGGAACAGTAGGGGAAGCGGCTAATATAGCAATGGACTTAAGAGAGAATTATGGTGTTTTCTGTTCAGTAGTGATATACCCTGTTGTTCCTAAAGGAACTATCATTTTAAGGATTATTCCAACTGCAGTACATACGCTGGAAGACGTAGAAACGACTATCAATGCTTTCAACGCAATTAAGAAAAAACTGGATGATGGGTACTATAATGAGCAGCAATTAGTGGAATTTTCGGAATAAAATCGATAAAAAGTGCCTTAAAGTGTTGTATATTCAACATTTTAACTATATTGCTAACTGAATTTTATTCAATAATTAAATATTAATCGAAAACCTTAAACCAAAAGTAAAATGGGAAGATTTAACGAAGTACAAGATTTAGTAAACTCTTTAGAAGCTGATTTCGAAAAGTTCTATGATAAAGGCAATAATGCAGCTGGTACTAGAGTACGTAAAGGTATGCAAGCATTAAAGAATATGGCTCAAGAAATACGTGTAGAGGTTCAAAGTAAGAAGAACGCTGGTTAATCTTGAAAATATATGTTCTAAAGAGGAGGAGATCTTGTGGTCTGCTCCTTTTTTTTGCCCTTTATGATATTATTTTCAGGTAATCATACACAGAATTAACCCAGTCATTACCAGGTTTTTTTTCTTCAATCAGCATTTCGAATAACTGCTGATTATCCTTCTTATACCTGCCTATCCGGCATTTAGCTTTTGAGGTAGCCAATATGTTCTGAAGAAAAATATTAGGTTGTCTATCCAGACAAATAACGAAATCGAACGATAAGTCTACAAAATCATTTATCGGTTTGCCTATGAGTGTACCCCAGAAACTAAAGTTCTCCTTAGTAAACGTGTCATAGGGCAGATGTTTTACTGTAGATTTCTTCTCATAAGCAATAACCTTGACCTTTTTACCATCCATTTTGATCAGTGTGCTTAGTTTTTCTGCAGCATCAATTTTATTATGATCATTATTATAATATAAGATGCCAATATTTTCTGCTTGCGAATAGCCAACACTTTTACGAAGATCCTTACCGGACTTCTCAGCTTTTTTTGTTCGATACTTAAGCCATGGTATAAAAATCATACTCAATCCCTTATTAATTCTTCAAAATCTGCTTCTGAGATAATAGCTATACCAAGCTTTTCCGCTTTTTCTCTCTTGGATGGCCCCATCTTATCACCTGCAAGCAGGTAATTTAATTTACCCGAAATAGAAGAAACAACCTTGCCACCATTTAACTTGATAGCCAGCTTTAACTCATCCCTGCTATAATGTTCAAAAACACCCGAAATTACAAAGGTTTTTCCATTTAGAACATCTTTAACCGACTCACCTTTATCGCTGATCTCGAAATTCAGGCCGGCTTCTTTTAATCGGTTGACTTCGTTAATATAATCGGTATCCGTGAAAAATGATATCACACTATCAGCAATACGCTCGCCAATTTCATGTATGCTTGTTAAATCTTCTTTTTGGGCATCAATTAGTTTGTCTATGTTTATAAAATGATGCGCCAGTTTTTCAGCTACAGTCTTACCAACATGTCTAATCCCTAATGCAAAAAGAACTGCATCAAATTCAGCATTTTTTGAGTTTTCTATCCCGTTGATAAGATTAGATGCTGACAATTCTTTAAATCCATCTAAACTCAGAACTTGTTGTTTTGTCAATGAATAAAGATCAGCTGGACTACGAACGATTCCCGCTTCAAAAAGTTGAGCAATGGTTTTTTCACCCAGGCTATCGATATTCATCGCTTTTCTATGAATAAAGTGCTCTATTCGCCCCATTATCTGTGTAGGGCATTCTTTTTCATTTGGGCAATAATGTTGTACCTCACCCTCAATCCTTACCAATAGTGTGTTACATTCCGGACATCGCTCGATAAATAAAACAGGCATACTGTCGGATTTTCTTTGCACCTCATCTATCCCGGTAATTTTTGGGATAATCTCACCACCCTTTTCAACAAATACATAATCCCCTTTATGTAAATTGAGTCTTGCAATTTCATTTGCGTTATGAAGTGAAGCTCTTTTTACGGTAGTGCCTGATAAAAGAACAGGTTTTAACTCAGCAACAGGTGTAATTGCACCCGTACGACCAACCTGGTATGTGATGTTGAGTAATTCAGTACATGCTCTTTCTGCCTGGTACTTATAGGCAATTGCCCAGCGTGGACTTTTGGCAGTAAAGCCGAGTTCATGCTGCTGTTTATGACTGTTAACTTTAATTACAATACCATCTGTCTCAACATCAAGGTCGTGTCGCTTTTTATCCCATTCGTGGATGTATTCAATAACCTCTTGAATTGATTTACACTTCTTATAGGTAGGCGATACATTAAATCCCCAATGTTCAATCTGCTTAATGGAGTCCTCATGGGTTGGGGGTAAAGAGTCACTAAGGAGCGAATATGCGTTGCAAGTTAGATTGCGATGGGCTACAATGCCTGAATCTTTCATTTTAAGCGTCCCTGAGGTGGTATTTCTGGCATTGGCATATAATTCCTCATTTGCTTCGAATCGTTCCTGGTTGATTTTCTCAAAGGCTTTTTTTGTTAATAAAACTTCTCCGCGAACCTCAAATTTTGCATGTGCTTTATTTGAAACGGTTAAAGGCACAGTATTTATTGTACGTACATTATTAACTACATTATCACCCTGAACGCCATCCCCTCGGGTAATGCCCTGCACAAGTTTGCCATCTTTATATTTCAAGCTAATAGCAACACCATCAAATTTTAACTCACAGAAATACTCATATGTTTCTCCCTCAAGTCCTTTTTGCACACGTTTATCAAATTCAAGCAATTCCTCTTCTGAATAGGTGTTGCCAAGAGACAACATAGGGTATTCATGCTTAACTGTTTCAAATTCCTTTGTAATGGTGCCTCCAACCCGTTGGGTAGGAGAGTTAGGATCGAAAAATTCAGGATATTCTTTTTCAAGCTTAATTAGCTCTTCTAATAGCAGGTCGAAATCACGGTCGCTTACCAGCGAGATATCTTCCTGGTAATATTTGTAATTGTAGAGATTGATCTTCTCTCTAAGTTCCTCAATGTGTTGTTTGACCTTTGGTTTCTCCATTTTAAGGGCCTAGTTTACCCAAGAATTATTTGAATAATCAATATCGACCATACCCTGGTCGGGATCAATTTCAATTTTACTAATATTTGATGGAATCGTATCAATTATAAATGAATTAATAGGGTGTGTCCAGGGCCAGTTCGATAATTGGGTTGTTTTTATACCATCAGTGAATTTTTTGGCACCACGCATAATACGAAGTGGCATATAAAAACGCTCTTTAGTTCCATCTTTGTAGGTAACCATTACCTCAACCGGCATTGGGCGCTGGTTTTTATTGATCAGCTCTACTTTTGTTTTTCCTTTTTCCTCTTTCACTGAATTGATAGCATAATCAAGGTGTTTTGTGGTGCCAATCCAATCAATAAAGAACCAGTCTAGCACCATATCGGCATGTTTTTCCATGATAAACTCAAAATCTTCAGGTTCAGGATGTTTGAATGCCCATGTGTAGAAAAGATCTCTGAAGGCTTTGTCAAAGGTATCCTGTCCCATGATGTAAGCTAATTGATAAGGTACTAATGCTCCAAAGTTATAAGCAGATGCCCCATAAACACCATTATAATGGTAATGATCGGAGTGTGTGGTTAAAGGTTCCTGTGCTCCGCTATTGGTAACAGAAACATAGGTCTTTAGCCACCTTTCCGGAGAATTACTAGTACCGTAAAGAAATTCCTTGGTCAAATGTTGAGCATAAGTAGTAAACCCTTCATCCATCCAGGGATAAAGACTCTCGTTAAAACCCAATACACCATAATACCAACTATGGAACATTTCATGCATAGTAACACTTACCAGGCCTCTAATACTTCCTTTACCAGCGATAAGGGTACCCATTGGGTATTCCATACCACCATCACCGCCCTGGATTACAAAAAAATCAGAATAGGGGTATTTGCCAAACTGTTTGTTCATGAACCCTACCATCTTTGGGCTTATTTCCATCAATTGTGGCCATGTCTCTTTTGTAATTTTATCTTCTACATAGAAATAATGCATTAATGGCCCATCTGGTACCTGAACAGTTTTATGAACATAATCTCTATCGGCAGCCCACATGAAATCATGTACATTTTCTGATTTAAAATGATAAGTGCTTTCTTTCCCTCTTTTAATTTTTTCCCCTTGAGATTGATAACCA
>JBDLIU010000223.1:0-7469 GCA_039714715.1 Bacteroidota bacterium | reverse complement strand
ATTTATTTTCTCTGATGGTATCCCTGAAGCTATGGATAAAGATGAAGAAGAGTATTCAGATGAAAAAATGGAACAGTTTTTCATAAATAAAACTCCAGGTAATTCAAGAGATTTTATATCAAAGATACTTTGGGATGTAAGAACTTTTACAAAAGGGAATTCACAGAGTGATGATATAACTGCTATTTATCTTATTAGGAAAGAATAAAAATTTTTATGTTTAAAAAGGATAACATATCCGAAAAATAAGAATTAATGTTCTGATTAAAGAAGTAATAATTCGAAATGGAATCTTTGCTTTGGCAAAGAATCTCCGGAGGTTGAATGAAGTCGTTTTATATAAATTGTTTTGCTAGTATTCTCTTTATTATCACTATTACAAGTGCTCAAGAATTTGAGACAGAAAAGCTTTCCATGCCGGAGGGATTATCAAACTCTCTTGTTCAGCATATAATGCAGGATGGCTATGGATTTCTATGGATATCTACAAAGGATGGTTTAAATCTCTATGATGGCTATAAGTTTACAATCTACAAAAATGTACCTGGCAACCCTAAAAGTCTATTAGACAATGCTGTTCAATGTGTAACTGAAGACTCCGATAGAAATCTATGGATAGCATCCGATCTAGGTATATCAAGGTATATACGATCAAAAAATGAGTTTGTGAATTATGATTTACGTAAGCAGTTTAATGTAGGTACACCATCTCATGGAAGAGTATTGAAGATCTTAGAGGATTCAAATAAAAACATTTGGGCGACGACAGTTGGTTTAAATGTTTTAAAATTCAATAGAGAGAATGATATATGGGAAAAAACAAAATTTATATTGAAAGACTCAACAAAGTTATTTAATTCCGAACCGATTGCTTATCCTATCGCTGAAAATACAAATAATAAAATATGGATTGGCTCTTTTCAGAATGGACTTATGTGGTATGACGAAAATAAAGGAGGATTTGTTGAAGAAGAAATAATTAGTGAGAATAATGTGCTTGATTTTACTGAAGAGGATAATCTCTTAACTGATCTATATTTTGACACAGCGGGAATTTTATGGATAACAACAAAAAATGGAGTATTTAAGTATAATCCATCTTCAAAAAAGCTTAAGACTATAATCAAGAATAGTGAATATGCTTTAAGTTTTTGGACTTACTTCAGTGAGATAGCGCAAGATAAGAACGGCAACATATGGATAGCTAACAATTATAGAGGGATATTAAAATTTGATGGAATTTCGGACCATTATGAAATTATTAAACCTACCGGAGGAGCAGATCTTTCTGATATTGTTATGTTGAGATTATTTGTTGATAATACCGGGATAATGTGGTTCGGTACACTTACACAAGGTGTGCTAAAACATGATCCTGAACGTGAGTTATTTAATCACTATCAACATGACGAAAAAAATAAGAATAGCGTAAGCGGGAATCAGATATTCGGTATTATTGAATCAAAATACAGACCGGGAAAATTGTTTGTAGGTACACGTGGAGCAGAATTAAATTTATTTGATCCCGCGAATCAATCATTTAGTAAAATATCCTATCAATTAAAATCTTCAAAGGATCAATTTGGTGGATCAGTCCGCAGTATATATGAAGAAGAAGATGGATCTTTATGGCTAGGGACATGGGGGGATGGTTTAATCAAAATGGATAATAACTTTAATGTAACAAAACAATACATTTATAAAGATGAGGTATCAGAGGAGTTCACAAGAAATCAAGTTCGCATATTAAAAAAGAATAGTGAAGGAAATTTATGGATAGGAACTGGGAACGGAGTAAATTATCATAATCCAGTCACTAAAAGAAATAAGTGGATAACAAATAGAGAGACTGCTGCTTATCCTGATGAATTAATAAATATTGTAAATGGAAATATAATTAAAAAATCGTCCATAGCTGAGATTGCTGAAGTTGGCAACAGTCAAGATCTCTCAAGAGAGTTTAATATAGTCAAACCGCGAGAATTTCTTATTGTTTCAGTGGGAGAAGGTCGGATTATTGATTCAACAATGATAGACTATGGTTGGCTGGCTGATAAGAATGGTAAAATAATTTGGACTTCAATCAATAATAAAGAAAACTATCATTTGGGTGGGGATAAAAAAAACCGAATCAATGTAGATTTAATTAAGATAACTCCTGGAAAGTATTATTTAAAATATCGATCAGATGAAAGTCATTCATTTGATAACTGGAACGGTGAGCCGCCGGAATATGAACATTTATGGGGTATAAGAATATTTGAAATAGAAGATGTTAGTGAACTTGAAAATATAAAAAGACAGCTTAAAGAGACTAAGAATCAACTTTATATTAAAGGAAGAAATATTCGGTCTATACATATTAGCAGAAACGATGTGATTTGGATTGGGAGTGATACTGAAGGACTGAATAAATATGATAAAGGAAGACACAAGGTTAAAACTTATGCTCATGAGCAGGGGAATCCAAATTCAATTAGCAACAATAGTGTCCAATATATTTATGAAGACAACAATGGGATTTTGTGGTTAGCTACAAATGGTGGATTAAACAGATTTGATCCAATAAAAGAGGAGTTTTCTGCATACACAGAAGAGGATGGATTACCAACTAATTATATTGCTTCAATTCTTCCTGGTGAAAGTGATGACCTCTGGCTAGCAACGCGAGCAGGTATTTCGAGAGTGGTTAAGGATAAATCAACTAGTAAAGTAACCTTTGTCAATTATGATAATGAAGATGGATTGGGGGGAACAGATTTTATAGCTCAAGTTGCATTTAAAAGCAGCAACGGAAAATATTATTTTGGTGGAGAACATGGTTTGAATGAGTTTGTTCCCAGTGGGGAGAACGTCACATCTCCTAGTTTAATATTTTCTGATCTAAAGATTTCAAATGAGTCTGTGCTGAAGATGACAGAAGAGTCACCTCTGAAAAATTCATTGTATGAAAGCGAGAGTTTAATTCTTCCATTTGATCAAAACGACATATCATTCGAATATGCTGCACTTCATTATTCGAATCCTCAAAAAAATCAGTACGCACACAAACTTGAGGGATATGATCAAGACTGGATATATGACAATAGTAGAATTGCAACGTATACAAATTTAAATCCGGGTGAATATAACTTTGTTTTCAAAGGTTCCAATAGAGACGGATTATGGAATGATAAGGGTAAATCCTTACAAGTTACAATTCTTCCGCCTTGGTGGTTTACCACTTGGGCTTACATTGGATACGGTTTAATTTTTGTTGGAATAATTTTCGGAATTGACCGTATACAGCGGAGAAGAATATTCAAAAGAGCAAAAGAAAAATTAAGAATCCAAAATATTGAACATAGAGCAGAGGCAGCTGAACTACAAGCAAAAGTTACTGAATCAGAAAAGCGAGCGCTTGAGGCTGAATATGAAATGAAGAAGAAGGAACTGGAAGAAGCTCGAGAATTGCAATTATCAATGCTTCCAAAGGAACTACCGCAACTGCCACATTTGGATATTGCAGTCTATATGAAAACGGCAACGGAAGTAGGGGGAGATTACTATGATTTCCATATTGGACTTGATGGGACATTAACAGTTGTGTTAGGAGATGCGACCGGACACGGAATGAAAGCCGGTACTATGGTTACATCTACAAAAAGTTTATTCAATGTCCTGGCACCTAATCCAAATATAGTTGAAACTTTTCATGAAATGACAAGATGCTTAAAACAGATGCAACTTGAAAAATTATCGATGTGTATGACAATGATAAAAATAATTGGAAACAAGGTGCAGATGTCAGCTGCCGGTATGCCTCCAATCTTCATATGCAAGCGAGAGGATCAAACTATTGAAGAGCATGTGATGAAAGGAATGCCTTTGGGAACTTTTCGTGATTTCCCATACACTCTGGTGGAGACTAACATAAATAGTGGTGATACAATATTATTAATGAGTGATGGTTTCCCGGAATTGATGAATGATAAAAAGGAAATATTTGGCTACAAACAAACAAGAAATCTTTTTGAAGAAGTATCCGGAGAATCACCAGAAGCGATCATTACAAAACTTAAAGATGTTGGGTCAGAATGGATTAAAGATAAAAACCCTGATGACGACGTAACTTTTGTAGTAATTAAGGTTAAGTAGGGGAATAAAATGAAAAAAAAACATCGGACAATTATTAAAGTATCAAAAATAATAAGACTAAATATCCAAATCTTATTTGTATTACTCTTTATGTCAAGTTTTAATCATGCACAAGAGAAACCAGTAAGGTTTGACAGATTAACCACAAGGGATGGATTATCTCAAAATAAAGTGTTTGATATTGTTCAGGATAAATTAGGTTTTATTTGGATTGCAACAGAAGATGGTCTTAACAGATATGATGGTTATAAATTCAAAGTAATTAAAAAGATCCCGGGTGATAGCACATCACTTCGCTCAAATATGATTAGAACTATACATATTACAGAAAGCGGTGATCTATGGCTGGGTGGTGCACTTAATGGTTTAAGTAAATTCAATTATGAAACTGAATCATTCACTAACTATATCAATGATCATTCTGATCAGAATTCTCTTATAGGAAACTCAGTTATTGATATTAGCGAAGATGTGAAGGGAAATTTATGGATTGCCACAGGGAATAGGGGATTTGACTATTTAGATGTATCAACAAATAAGTTTTACCATATGGCTAATATATTACCTCCCGGTTATGAAATGAATATTGATTTCCTATCATTTATTCATCAAGATAATGAAGAGCACTTGTGGATAGGAGGATTTGGGAAAGTACACATCTTTAGCATCGCTTATTCCAAAAATGGCATGCCGCGGTTAAAACCGGTTAAAGTTAAAAATCAAAACTTTCGTTATATCCCATCCTCTATAGAAGAGGACGATGAAGGGAATGTTTGGATAGGAACGAATAAAGAAGGATTATTTCTATTCGACAGATCAAATAATGTTCTTAATTCTTATAAAATTAAAGGAGCTGATCAATATTTCAAAAATTTGATAATGATGACAATGGAATCAGATCAGGAAGGAAATTTATGGATTGGAGGGTTATATAGTGAAACCGGGAACGAGGTAATTTTCTTTAAGGCAAATGGTGTTATGAAAATTGATCTCAAGAATAGATCATTTCAAAACTTTGAATATGATCCTAAAATTGAATCAAGTGTAGGCAGTAACGATATCATGGCTTTACACATAGACCGGACTGGTGTTTTATGGATCGGGACTTTTCTTGCCGGTGTAAGTAAATATGATAAGTCTGTAATAAAGTTCAAAATATTTGAGAATGATCCTGATAATCCGAATGGCCTACAGGCTGAGTCAATACGGGGTTTTTATGAAGATGAGAATGGAAAACTTTGGATAGGTAGCACAGATAATGGATTAATCTCATACGATAGAATAAATAACAAATATAATTATTTTCAATATGACCCAAATAGTGAAACGACTATCAGTTCCAACATAACAAGCAGTATCTACGATGATGGTAAATATTTATGGGTAGGAACATTTGGCGGCTTGAATAGATTTGACAAAAGATCGGAAACATTCAAAAGATTTTATGTCGATTCGGTCGACATTTCTTCCATAGTAAATTCAGTCACCTATAACTTTGTTGAACTTGAAGATCAACCAGGTTATTTGTGGTATGGTTCCAACGGAGCTGGCCTGGTAAAGTTTAATAAAAATGATTTCAGTTTTAAAACTTTCACTTACGATCCTGAAGATGAAAACAGCCTTAATAATCGAGATAATTTCGTAAGAACTGTTTGGTATTCCAAATCAAGGCCAAATGAACTCTGGACAGGAACAACTCATGGCATCAACATTTTTAATCTAGAAACCGAGACTTTTAGATATTATGTGCATGATCCCAGAGACACGAATAGCTTAAGTCACCAGAATGTAATGCACTTTTATGAGGATGAAAATGGTTATGTATGGGTATCAACTTATGGCGGGGGTCTGAATAGATTTAATCCTAAAACCGAAAAGTTTCTAAGATTTACCGAGGGAATTAGTGATCTGCCAAACAATGGTGTTTATGGTGTTTTGCCGGATGATGAGGGGAATCTTTGGATGTCCTCGAATAATGGAATAAGTAGATTTAATACCAATACATTTGAATTCAGAAATTATTCAGTAGATGATGGTTTGCAGAGTGAAGAATTCAATGGAGGGTCCCTTTACAAAAGTCCGAGTGGTGAAATGTATTTTGGAGGGATCAATGGATTCAATTCATTTTATCCATCGGAAGTTGTTGACAATGAAGTAATACCAGAAATAGTTATTACTGATTTAAAGATATTCAATGAGTCAATTGAAATAAGTGAGGATTCGCCGCTTAAGAAACAAATTTCGAACACTGAGGAAATTACACTCTCACACTGGCAGAATGATATTTCATTTGAATATGTCGCTTTGCATTATGCTAATCCTTCTAAAAACAAGTATGCTTTTAAGCTAGAGAATTATGAAGACGAATGGCGGTATGTTGATAATATTAGAATAGCAACATATACTAATTTGGATCATGGCGAATATATATTCAGAGTAAAAGGATCGAACAATGACGGTCTATGGAATAATTCGGGAAAATCAATCAAGTTAGTTATACTTCCTCCTTGGTGGAAAACTAATTGGGCTTATCTTGGATATTTTTTATTCATGTTCTCTCTCATTTTTACTTTTGATAGAATTCAAAGAATCAAACTTCTTAACAAAGAAAAACGTAAAGCCCAGTTTGCGCTGCTTAAAGCAGAGAACGAGCGTAAAACTCAGGAACTAGAAGAAGCACGCCAGCTTCAATTATCTATGCTTCCGAAGGAGTTACCGCAACTGCCACATTTGGATATTGCTGTCTATATGAAGACTGCAACGGAAGTTGGAGGAGACTACTACGATTTCCATATCGGGATGGATGGAATCCTCACAGTTGTGCTAGGGGATGCAACAGGACATGGAATGAGAGCCGGTACTATGGTTACAACCACAAAAAGTTTGTTCAATGTTCTTGCCCCTAATCCGAACATTGTTGAAACCTTTCATGAGATGACTAGATGCTTAAAACTTATGCATCTCGAAAAATTATCTATGTGTATGACGATGTTAAAGATAGCTGGCAGCCAAGTACAAATGTCTGCAGCTGGTATGCCTCCGGTTTTTATTTATAAACGGGAGAGTCAAGCGATTGAAGAACACGTTATGAAAGGGATGCCGCTTGGTACATTTAGTGATTTCCCATATACACTGATTGAAAGTGAAATAAGCACAGGCGATACAATACTTATGATGAGCGATGGATTTCCTGAACTAATGAACGAAGAGAAAGAAATGTTCGGTTATAAGCAAGCTAGAAATTTATTTGAAGAATTGGCCGGCGAACAGCCTGAAGAGATCATTTCAAAACTTAAAGATGCTGGATCTGAATGGGTCCAAGACAAAGAGCC
>JBDLIU010000222.1:0-7496 GCA_039714715.1 Bacteroidota bacterium | reverse complement strand
ACCACTGATTGAGAATCTTGCTGTTCCAAATGGTGTCTTATCCAATAAGGTTTTTGGGAAATCATACGCAAGTGTTACTTCTCTTAATCTTAAAGTAGTCGCATCAAATACGGCAAACTCATCTGGTCCGGCAGAACCAAATGTGTTAATGAAAAACCAGTCATTAACAGTAAGTTGAGTCCCATTAGGAATAGTATTTCCACTTTCATCCAGTACTGCAGTTTGTGTATTTGGGTCACCCACCACACCAGGAATTACTACTGTAATCCTTCTACCATAATCTGTTGTAGTTGGAATCGTTCCTGGCGTAAGACCTCTACCATATACCTGGTTGTATGTACCTGACCACATTTGACCTCCTTTTTTCAGGTCGAATAAGGCGCTAAGTGTAATACCTTTAAATTTCAGTGTATTGGTAAGCCCCATTATAAAATCAGGATTTGGATCAGCAATTACCTCTAATTCCGTAACAGTAATTAATTTGCCTGTTAAGGGGTCAACTAAAAGTTCTCCATCATCACTTCTTGCTGCTACAGATCCTTTTATTTGACCATATGGTTGGCCAACTGCATGAACCACCTGGATACCATCCCCATATCCTCCAACAAATACTTCATCCAGCCCATCGGTAAGGGATACTACTTCACTTATATTTTTTGAAAACACCCCATAAATATTCCATTCCAAACTATTGTCAAGGCTTATTGGAGTTACATCAAGCCCTATTTCAACACCTTTATTAGAAACCTCGCCAATATTTACTACCCTACTGGTATAACCTGAAGTAGGCGCAATATCAATCGGAACTATTTGATCAGTAGTTGTTCTATCGTAATATGTGAAATCCAAAGCAATTTTATGATCCCAGAACCTTAAATCCGTTCCTATTTCAAACTCTGATGTGAATTCTGGTGTTAGATCAGGATTACCTAATTGGAAGCGTATATTCTGAACATTAATGGCATCAAAATTTGCATTGGAAAATGGAAATGAAATATCTGCCACGTTATTTCCAATACCACTATTGGTGCGATAATTAATTAATTGCGTTAAATAGGGTGAATGATCACTACCTGTTCTGGCCCAACCAGCCCGAATCTTACCAAAGCTTAATATCTCGCTATCCAGATTTAGCGCATCAGTAATAATTACTGAACCGCTCGCTCCACCATAAAAATAACTTCTGGAAGCTTCTGGCAGGGTTGATGTCCAATCATTACGTCCTACTAAATTAAGGAATGCCCATCCTTTATAAGAGAATGACAAATCAGCAAATAGGGCCTGATATCTTCTTTGAGACAGGCCTCCTCCATTGGGTATAACATTGGTTAGGTTATCCATATCATAAAGGCCCCTAACAATAATACCTGTACCATAAAAACTCTGCATATCCAGTGTCCTTGAATTAAGGTTCCATCCAAGAATTGACGTTAAAGATATATCACTGGTTAAGTCCCTGGTAAGATTAATCATCAGGTTGCCATCAAATTCGTTCCTTAAAAACCTGGTGTCTGTAATTTCACCATCCAGGGCATCAAGTGTAGATATAGGAAGGACCTGAAAATTATGCTGATACATTCCATTAAATCCTGCTTTATAGGAAACTGTTAGCCCATCAAAGATTTCGTAGCCTAATTGAGCAAATCCATACCAACGATCAACATCTGATGTATGGGGTGCTTTTTCAGCCAGGAAATATGGGTTATCATTATCAGGCCTATACCATGCCTGGTCGCCATTGGCATCCATATATGGATATCCTGCAGCATTCACATTAGGTGGTGTGAATAACAATCTTTGTGTAATGGATGATGCTGCTGTAGACAATCCGGCAGTTGGGGGTGAGGTAAGTTCATTACGAATATAATTCATGCTTCCCGACATAAAGAAACCATTGTCGAGCTCAACATTTCCTCCCACATTAATCGTTGTTCTACTGCCTTCATTATAGGGAATAATACCTTTATTATCAGACCTTGAAAAACCACCTGTTACATTGGCCTTATCATTCCCTCCAGCAATGCTAACACTATAATCAAGGGCTCCTCCTGTATTAAAGAAATCAGCAGGAGTGTTATAAGCATTCAGTAAGATTGAATCATTAGCAAACTGAGGGAGATAGGGGGAGTTCTCAGGATTGCTATATCTATCATAAGGATGCGCCACATATGGTTTACCTGTTGCGGGATCAATACTAAAAATCAAATCAGCATTAATTGGTAACTGCCATTCCGGTTCAGTAGCATCAAATGATGCACCCCATGTACCGTAATTTCCATCTACATACTTAAAGTTGTTACCTTGTGTGTATCTGGTTTGATATTCAGGCAGATTAGCTACTTTTTCTATGTTATACGAAACGTTGGCCGTAATTTCCAGCCCTTTCTTAGTTCCTTTCTTACCTGATTTTGTTGTGATTACAATCACACCGTTTGAAGCTCGTGAGCCATACAAAGCGGATGCAGCAGCTCCTTTAAGTACGGTCATTGACGCAATATTATTGGGATCAAGGTCGTAAGCACGATTCGATGTAGTAGTTCTTGATGTGAAACTACCCGAAACATAGGTAGAGTTATCAAATGGCACTCCATCTACTACATAGAGTGGTTGGTTATTACCCAGCAATGAAGAATTACCACGAATAACAATATTGGTTCCTTCACCCACAGCTCCACCTGCACCAATAATGTTAACACCGGCAACCTTTCCCTGGATAGCCCTGGTAACATCAGGTTCTCCTTTCTGGGTTATTTGTTCTCCTCCTACTTCAGCTACTGCATATCCTAGCGCTCTCTTTTCGCGCTCAATACCAACCGCAGTTACTACTACTTCAGTAAGTGTGGTTACATCAACGCCTAAAGCCACGTCAATAACAGAACGAGCGTCTATTGACTCCTCTTTTGATTCATACCCAACAAAAGAAAAAACCAATATTCCCCCTCCTTCAGGAACAGCCAGCTGATACTTACCATCAATATCGGTTACTGTACCCAATGCCGTTGCTTTAATCAGTACATTTACTCCGGGTAAGGGCAGTCCATCTTCAGTAGAGGTAACTGTACCCGAAATAGTACGGTCCTGTGCAGTTGCAGTAATGCTAAACATGGCAAACACTACAATTGCACACAATTGTAAAATTGTCTTCATGCACATAAGTTTTAGTTAAACATATTTTTACGAAGGGGTTGAACACAACAATCCCCTTGGTATCAAAGTTGAGTTAGAACTTATTGTTAAAAAACACGTTATTTGAGCCATTTTTGGGCTCCAATTATTACCTGATCTACCGATGTAATGGGGGTGAGGATAGTGGTATTATTATAAATCTGCCGAAAAAGTGGTTAGAAAAGTGCTGTTTTGGGTACTTTTTCAGGCTGATAACATCACGAACTTTAGGGAATTACAGCTAACATAAAAAGAGCCCTATTCCTTAATATTTGGAATAGAGCTCCTTATACAAATGACAATATAAATTAAATCAAACTATGTCTTCTGGCAATTTCAATTGCCTCTGATTTTGTTGTAACGTGCAGCTTTGAGTATATGTTTTTTACATGAGATTTCACTGTCTCCATGCCAATATGCAAACTATTAGCTGTTAGTTTGTAGGTCTTACCTCTGGCCAATGAACTTAGTATTTCTGTCTCCCTGTTAGAGAGTGGAGAATCAGGGCTGCGCTGAAAAGATGAAACCACTATTTTGGCAATCTTTGAGCTCATAGGAGCTCCATTATTAAGGATCTCGTCCACTGCCTGGAGTAACTCAAGATGATTCCCTCCTTTGGTTAAATAGCCGGATGTGCCAGCCGAAAAAGCCTCGAAGATAGATTGTACATCTTCTTTATATGTAACTACAATAATATGTACTTTCGGATCCAGTTTTCTTATTCTTTTTATTGCATTGATCCCATCTAATCCCGGCAACTCAATGTCCATAAAAATCACATCAGCATAATCTCTTCTAATGTTCTTGATCACATCTTCTGCGTGTGTATAGGTATTAACAACATGATACTCTTTGTTGCTTCCCAATATTAAACTATAGCCATCACGTAGTGCATCATTAGGTTCAATAACGACTATTCTTGGCCTGAAGTCCATCATTCTGCTTCTATAATCCATCATAGTTAATGTTGTTAAGTTTTTAGTTTAGAGTAATTGTCCTGATGGCCATTGAGACTGGTGTTAACTTAGAACCTATCTCGATATTTCATTAAGTTTAATATTATATAATTACGTAATACCGTATTTATGGTTGTATAATCGTCATTTTTTTAACGTCCTGTAACAATTAATTTAATTTATAATCATCTCAAATTGTTGATAATCTGTATTTTAACCTGGATTGCAATTGGTGACATTTTTATACTTTTTAATACTTTTTTACCGCCATTTTGGTGATGTCTCAACATGAACATTTAAAAAAAGTTTCATCTATCCAGCCCTTTGAATTAAGTATAAATTGAATAATCTGATTATTGTGAAGTATAGGTTTTACAAATTGCGTATAACGATTTTTGGGGGATATTTTTCAATATTTACAGTGAAAAATCAATAATTCGTTAACGAACATTATTAGTCATTAAGTAATCACATAAATCAGATGAAACTATTACGTTTGGCGATTTCTATTGCATTTGATTTATTGCTTGCTTGTAATTTAAAGTATATATTTTTTACATGAGATTTCACTGTTTCAAGTCCAATATTCAGTTCATTAGCAACGATTTTATAAGTCTTACCCATTGAGAGTAATTGCAAAATTTCCGTTTCGCGATTGCTTAGTGGACTATGTGGATTTAACCTGAATGAAGATATTACAATCTTAGCCACTCTGGGGCTCATCGGGGCGCCATTATTTAAAACCTCATTCACCGCACTCAATAACTCTGTATATCCTGAAGCCTTGATTATATAACCTGAAGCTCCTGCGTTAAGAGACTCGAATATCATTTCACTTGTCTCATGCGATGAGTTAACCAGGATATGAGTCTTTCTATCCAGTTTTTTTAACTTTCTTAATGACTCAATCGTATTAGATCCCAAAGGATCAATATCAGTAATTATTACATCCGGATAATCGAATCTTACATTTTTACATGCTTCGTCTAATGTAGCATAGGTATTCACAACATTGTAATTATTATTACTGCTTAAAATCAGAGAATACCCGCGCTGAACATCTTTCTCCGGTTCAACGATAACTATGCGAGGCCTTATATCAATCATTCCGACCTTAGGTTAATTCATAAAAAGGATTAGATATAAAATATCTAAATTGAAATACGCCAGATTTCCTTTAGGGTTGAGTTAATAAAAGTTAAAATCGAGAATCGGTTTGCAAAAAACTATTATAACTAATTGATTATCTGCTTATTATTCAACATTTTTTATTAATGATATATGTTTAAATTTCATTGGTGGTGCAATAAAAATCCCCCTAATTATTAGGGAATGAAAGTAAGCCTGTCAGAATTAGTTTTTCCCAATAACCTTAGAAAACTCAATTGTGTTATCCAATTCCAATATTATAATTCCTATGTACGGTAGGTGCGTCCGGTCAATAATATATACTACGTTGTCTTGTTGAATTGATTGCCTCATTGGAAGTGCTAACATGTTTCCATATAAATCATAAACTGATAATCTATATTGTTGCCACACTCCTGATTTAACCTTAATAATAATCTCATTGTAGTTGTTATAAGATACTGATAACAACTTTTCGTTCAATTGTACCTCCCTTACTTGCAGGGGTGTTCTGGTATCAAAAGTAAATGTTTCACTTATCGGGCCCTCCCCTCCCGAATTAACAGGTGTAACACGCCAGAAGTATTGATGATCTTCCTGTAGTTCAAATGCCCTGGCATTGATCGTTGTAGACACTACGAGTGTGTCGAAATCGACTATCTGAAAGTCATTTGCAGATGATATCTCAACCTTATAATTGCTGGCTCCGGTCACCGGAGTCCATGAAAAATCAAAATTATAGGGTTGATCAACCGCCAGGTTATTGGGAGTAAGCAATGTAACTGATTCCGTTGGAGCTGCTTCTACAAGTAAGCTTGCACTGGTACTTTCGTTTGCAAATCGATCATATGTCGAAACGAAAATATAAGGTTTCCCTGCTATATCAGCTTCATCTAAATATTCAATATTATCATATGCGATTTTTAGAATATTGACTGGATCATCAAAAAATCCAACTGGTGGTGAATTGGTTGATGATGAATATATAATATACCTATTAAATGGATCTTCAATATTCCAGGTGGCATAGGACATACCATCTCCATCAACCTCCCACCGAACATTGGTTGGAGGATCGGGAATGGTACTACTCTTCCAGGTCATAGCAGGAAGGATCGCAGGATTATTATAGCAATATGTTACAATATGCTCTGCCAGACCATTAACGCTATAAAAAAACCGGTATCTGAAAAAAGCACTGCCCATGGCATTCTTATCACGATTTTCCCTTACAATATGAATCTGGTTAGAAATCTCGCTAAGTGATGACCAATCGTTTAATCTAGCTTCTGAAATATTAAGTTCAAGGTAATCTTTATACTCATGTAACCGTCCGGTAATCCTTGCTGTCGGATTTGGATCCAGTTTGTAAATACCATGACCAGCCATTACATGCCTATTATATTTATAGGCAGAATCTGCCCACCATGGGAGTATAGTGCCAAAGTCCTGTGATCCGCCAATAAGTCTGTAAATCTGTGGGCACAAATAATCAACATTACCTGAACTTAACCATTGTATTGGATCAACATAAATGATATTGTAGGCATCAAATCCAACAATTCCGGGAGGTTGGCCATCACCATAAATACCCGATGGACTAAGCCCAAACCTAATATGAGGCCTGACCTGGTTAATGGTATCCATGACTTCTTCGACCATAAGATGTACATTATTCCTTCGCCAATCTTCAATATCTGTAAAGCCATTAGGATGATCAGAAAAGGTTGCCGCATCTTCATCGGTTGTGCCACAATAAGGGTAGAAGTAGTCATCAAAATGAATACCATCAATATCGTAATTGTTGATAATCTCTCCCACTACCTCTTTTATGTGGTGACGAACTTCAGGTAGTCCAGGATTTAAAATCCTGTCATCTAAATCCGGGCTTTGAGGATCACCATCGCAAGCATCGTGATCATAGAAGTTTAGCAACCATTCGGGATGTGTCTCCATTAAATCACCTGGCTTTCCATCATTTTTGCCCGGGCTTGTTTCATACCGGTATGGATTAAGCCAACCATGTAATTCCAGTCCGCGTTTGTGAGCTTCCTCAATAGCAAATTGAAGGGGATCATATCCGGGATCTGTTCCTCTTGAGCCTGTTAAATATTCTGACCAGGGTACCAGGCTAGATTCGTAAAAAGCATCTGATTGAGGTCTTATTTGTAAGAATACTGTATTAAGGTTTAAGGCCAGAGTTGAGTCCAGGATTGCCATCAGTGAAGTCTGCTGCTCAATCATATC
>JBDLIU010000221.1:0-7508 GCA_039714715.1 Bacteroidota bacterium | reverse complement strand
ATCTATTGGATGTCCTTGCCAGCTCAAAGAGGTTACCTGCTTACCAAAAACATCATAGATCTGGATATGAATATTCTTAAGTTCGCTATTTAGATTAATTTCAGTAGTGGCAGGATTGGGAAATATTTGAATGGTTTCTTCGCTGTGGTTTTCTTTTATACTCGTAACAAGGTAATCATTAATGGGAATGTAATCATCATCGTAATGAAGATCATAATATTCATTAAGAGCCCTGGTAAGTTCTTCTGCGAATGTATTCCTTTTGCTGGTATCAAAACGGATAGACTGGTTGCACTCAATCTGAAAACCATCAATATTTCCCCCTTCTATTGAGCTATGACGCACAGTATTATATCCTCCATTAAAATAGGGCTGGCTTTCATAAGGATAACGGTCATTCTTACTGGGTACTGCCGGGTAACCTTTCCTGTCTATCAAGTTACCAAAACTATAGAAACCCCTGATTATATCTGCATGGGTTAACGATTGCCAGTTGTCCGAGACCAGGCTGCGAATACTGGTTTCTGCTAAAATAGCTGAACTGTTTAATTGAGAATTCGGTAACCTTAACTCAGAACCACTTAACAAGTAGCCTAGTTCAAGGCGCTGGATATCATGTCCGTGACCATGTAGATCAATAAACAATCCACGACCATGATCTTCTTCAATTTGGTCTTTTGCAACGTTAATAAGATCATGGTAATCGTACCAAACCTGTTCAACTGTATTGTTACCATCTGCAGCATCGCCTATATCACGGTTAGCATCAAATTTTTTTCTATGTAGCAAGTTGATAATAAAATGGGCGTAACCTCCCATTTGCTCATAAAAAGCTTCATTCATACTGCGAGCTAATTCCTGGGTATACGAATCACGACTATAGACGCATCCATCGCAATCACGATTAGGAATGTCAGCCGGTTCTAGGTATCCACCATGAGGTACTGAAATTACAATAGGCAAGTCTCCGGGAATATATTCTACATAATTGTTGGAGTTATATACTGAAACACCCGGTATATAAGTTTGAGAATAAGAAGAAGAACTCAATACTATGATGCAAAAAAGTATAAGCCACATCCAACTTGAAATACGTGCTTTCTTTAAATTTGAAATACCCATTTTGATGCCTGAATAAAAATATGTCTAATTAAAATTAGTAAGAATTAGGTTAAGCAGTAAATCAGTATGGGTTTTTTATTAATCCTGATTAATTAAAGTTAAATTTATAGTTGATTTGGAACACTTGTTGGGTCCTTAAGCATTTTCAATACATTCATATGACACGTTTTTTGATAGGAATATTGATTTTTATTGGAGCTGATCTATTTGCTCAGGAGAAACAAAACTTCAATGATGGAAGGGACTCATTCTCAATATATGCATCTTCCAAGGGGAATGACCTGATGGCTTTCGAAGCTTATGCCGGAATAAAAGGCACACCTTTTTTAGTGGATACCTGGTCTATTGGATCAATAGTATTGAAAAATGGAGATGTTTTTGACAATCTCCGTCTAAAATATGATATGAATGAAGATAATGTTCTGGTCTGGGATAAAACGGATAAGAAAATATTTCCATCCAGAAATATTACTAAATCATTCAATTTTACTGACAGTACAGGCGTAAGTCATTTCTTCATCAACATTTCTGAAAAAGAATATAAGTTTGAAATCGGCATTGATTTTGGGTTTTTTGAATTATTGTACAACGGGAAAACCAAGCTTTTAGCAAAGAGAAAAAAGTACCTTCATCATGTAGAACCGAAGGGGGGATATAGTGACAACAAATCTTATGATGAATTCAGGTCAGAATCACCAAAGTATTACTGGGTAGACAATAAAGGTAAGTTGTTCGAGCTTAAAAAAGGCAAGAAAAATATCTTGAACCTTTTAAAAGATGATGGTAGTCTTGAAGCCTACATAAAAAAGGAGAAAATTAAGCTGAATAAAGAACAAGATATTGTTCAACTTATACAACATTATGACACTGAATATTTGAAATAAAGTAGATAAACTTAAACCCCCTCAAACGAGGGGATTTATATTTTTGTATAAAGCTTAAGTTTAGTCACTCCACCAACTGCTTCAACAAATCTTCAATATCACCAGGTGATGACATGATCTTGGTAAAAGTTCCCATAGTTAAATCAGGGAAGGATAAAGCAATTCTGAAACGACCATGCAACATATGTACTTCGCTGCCCTTAACCAGTAATTCATAAGGGAGAAACGCTGTATGCTTAGGACTGGTAACATCAATCTTTGGCATAAAATTACCTTCTCCTTTATCACCCGATAAGGCAAGTCCGAACAGTGTAAGATTAGCACCTGGTACATCATATTTGTAAACCAACTTTACACCTGGCTTACCTCTTTGTAATGATTTTTCGATTTTGCTCACAGCTTGAGCATGAGAATCAAAATCACCAAATTCTTCAGTATCATCAAAATATGGCATACCAAACATATAGTGATAATCCTTGAGGTCATCTATCTCAACACCGTCTTCAGAACCAAAAGAAGTTCCTTTTGCTTCACCAATGTTGGCCACAGCATTTTTGAAGGCAGTTTCCAGTTTAGTATAATGAGCTGAAACCTTATCAAAATCATCTCTGAAATAGGCATTCCCCCAGTAGGGTGGGTTAGTATAAGATATATTGAGAATGCCTCCTTCTTTTGTAATACCAACCCGCAAGGTCGAGGCAAATCCTGTTAATCCACCAACTGATTTAACAGCTTTGTCCAGCTCAGGATGGCTCACCACCATCACCCATCTTGAGGATTCGCTTACAGGTTGATACTCTCCAACAATAGTGAATCCGGCATTTCCCAATCCGGATTTAACAGAAGATTTTACATCTTCCATAGAGTTTGTTGAGGTAGCACCTAAGATGTAGGGCTTTAACGATTGGGCAAATGCTACGTTAAATGATAAAGACGTAATTAAGATAAATACAAATTTTTTCATGGTTGTTTTTGATTTTAAAGCTTTAAAATTATATAAAAATTAAGCTATAAATACTGATGGCAATCAGTAAAGAAAAAAAAGTTGAAGAATAATTGAACCTTTAAGGAAATTCGGAGACTATAGGTAAACGAGAATGAAATTCAGAAAAGGACATATTCTTGATGAACTCTTGATTTTTAAGATTCAAGGTGATGATATGAAGGCATTTTCTTTACTATATCAAAGATGGCAGCCTAAACTGCTCAAACATGCTTACCGAATGACACGGGATGATGAAGGCGCATTGGATGTGGTTCAGGAAGCCTGGCAGGCTATTTCAAGAGGAATTAAGAATTTGAGAAAACCAGAAGCTTTTTCAACATGGGCCTATAGAATAGTTAATAACAAATCAGCTAACTGGATTAAGGAACAGCAGAAACAAAGAGAAGTAAGAAAAGAGCATGTACTGGAACAGTATGAAGAAGAAGGGAATGATAATCTCGAGATAATTAGAAAAGCATTGGGGTTAATGCCTGCAAAGGATAAAGCAGCCCTCTCGTTGTTTTACCTGGAAGGACATTCAGTAAAGGAGATTGCGAAGATCTTTTCAATTTCAGAAGGAACGGTGAAATCAAGATTATTTTATGCCAGGAAATTATTGAAAGAAAAAGTTGAAAACTATAAAAAACAGCTATGATGAAGGAAAACGAAAATATTGATGACCTGATAAAACAAGCTCTTTCTGAAGAAGATTCAGAAATTCTTGAGCTATTAGAGGAGCAGTCTATGTTTGATCAGATGAAGGCCAGCCATCATGGTAAGATGAAAGGTTGGATGATTTATTTCTCTGTGATGACATTAATTATGACAGCTCTACTAGTCTTCGGATTAGTAAAATTCTTAAACACGGAAGATATTCGTCAGATGTTATTGTGGGGAGCATTGATGGGATGGAGTATGATTGCCATTAGCATGCTGAAGAGCTGGAGGATAATGGAAATGAATAAAAGAACATTAATGCGTGAAATTAAACGATTAGAGTTACAAATTGTCTCTCTGCAAAAAAATAATTCTAAATAGAAACTTGCATTATATAATTCCCGTATATACTTTTGACTGACCGTTCAGTCAATCATAAAACACAAGGTAATGAGTCCCAGGACAGCAGAACAGGTAGAGCAGATAAGAGCAGAAAGCAGAAAGAAAATTCTGGAAGCCGCCTTTAAAGTTTTTGCCAAAGATGGATATGAGGCGGCCTCTATGGCTATGATCGCCAAAGAAGCAGGCGTTTCAAAGGGATTGATCTACAACTATTTTGATAGCAAGGAGGAGCTATTGAAGACTCTGGTGACAGATGTCATGGCTGAAGGTGACAGGTTGGCAAAAGAACTTTTCGATCGTGATCCTAAGGTAACATTAAGAAATCTCTTTAAATGGTTCTTTACTGAAATGAGGGAGCGACTGGATCATTGGAGAATAATGACAGAGTTAACCTTTAAGATTGAAAAATTCGACTTTGTTCATGACTTAGTAACCATAAAAACTAACGAATACGTTGCTATGATAGAGTCATTATTAACTCAAATGAACTACAAAGATCCTCTTGGAGAGGCCAGGTTAATTGCCGCACTATTCGATGGTATGGGATTCCAGGCTGTTATGATGAGAGATGATTATCCCCTGGATGAATTAGAAGAATATTTAATAAAAAAATACTGTAAATAGGAATATAATGAAGACATTAATAACAACATTGATCTTACTCTTCGCTTTTGCTGCCCAGGCACAGACTGCTAAAGAAATTATTAAAACAGCTGATGATAAAATGCAGGGACAGTCAAACAAATCGGAGATGAAAATGACCATTGTAAGACCTACATGGAAAAGAGAGGTAACTATGAAAGGATGGGCTTTAGGAAGAGAATTTAGCCTGATCCTGATTACTGCTCCGGCTCGCGACAAAGGCACAGGATTCCTGAAACGAACAAATGAAATGTGGAACTGGCAACCATCTATCGACAGGGTGATTAAACTTCCCCCATCAATGATGCTGCAATCCTGGATGGGATCCGATTTCACTAATGATGACCTGGTAAAAGAATCATCGATTGTAAATGACTATGATCAAACGTTTGGTCAGGATACCGTGATTAATGGAATGGACTGCTATAAAATAAACATGATTCCTCATGAGGATGCTGCCGTAGTATGGGGTAAAATCATTGTCTATATCGACAAAGTGGAGTTCAATCAGCATCTGATCTATTATTATGATGAGGATGAATTCCTGGTGAGTACTATGGTACTCTCTGATATTAAGAACATGGGAGGAAGGATAATCCCAACCCACATGGAAATGATCCCGGCAGATGATCCCGGCAATAAGACAGTGATTGATTATTTAGACATACAATTTGACCTGGATTTGAAAGAGTCATTCTTTTCTTTACAAAATATGAAACGGGTACGATAATACTTTAATCATGGAAAAACTTAGAGAATCTGAAATAAGGAGTGAATCCCTGGAACTTGTGGTAGAAACCTACAGGATCATGCAGATCTTGCCTGAAAGTGTAGAGCATAAGTTTAAGATTGATTTTTTAAACATATCTTTTTTGATTTCATCACAAATTGCCGATGCCTTTTCTGCCTTACAGAACGATCAGGCTGAAGACAATGTTAAAAATGCACTTAAAGGAATCAATGACTTGAGCGATCACCTCAAAACTTTGGATGAAGAAAAGTTTACAGCTCAAAAAGAGCTGAATGAAATAAGACACCTTGTAAGTAGAATACAGGAAGACCTCGAAGTATTTCTGGCTACGCTTCAGATCATTAAGCTTGACAGATTTTCACCAAAATTAGAAAAGACATGTATTTAACGTTAGCCTGGAGAAATATTTGGCGGAATAAAAGACGCAGCATTATTACCATTTTTTCAATAACATTTGCTGTGTTCCTGGCATGCTTAATGCGCTCAATGCAGTTAGGAACCTATAACCGCATGATTGAAAATGCTGCTCGTTTCTATACAGGATATATTCAGGTACATCAAAACGGTTATTGGGATGATAAGATGCTGGACAACAGCTTCCTAAATAACCAGGAGCTAATTAACACGATAACATCAACTGAAGGTGTAGAGGTGGCGGTACCTCGCCTGGAGTCTTTTGCTCTGGCATCCTATGGCACCAAAACAAAAGGGGCCTTAGTTATGGGAATCGATCCCAATACCGAAGATTCATTAACAAGGGTAAGAGAAAAGATTGTTGATGGAGAGTATCTTGAGCCAACAGATAAAGCAGTAATGATTGCCGAAGGCTTATCCGAATATTTACGGTTAGGTGTAGGTGATACTATCATACTAATTGGCCAGGGATATCATGGTGCCAATGCTGCAGCAATATATCCCATTAAGGGAATAATGAAGTTTGCAGTGCCAATGCAGAATAATCAAACGGTGTACATGCCATTAAAGGAAGCTCAGTGGTTTTATGCTGCCGAAGATCGCTTAACAAGTATTGCATTAGTGGTTGACAAAGCAAAAAATGTTGATCGAATTGTAAATGACATTTCTGCTAAGGTAGACCTGGAAGCCCTGGAAGTAATGGGCTGGAGAGACATGATGCCTGAACTGGTACAGGGTATTGAGATAGATGATATTAGTGGAAGGGTGATGATCTGGATCTTATATGCAGTGATTGGATTTGGAATGTTTGGCACCTTCTTAATGATGACAATGGAAAGAATGTATGAGTTTGGCATTATGATGTCTGTCGGTATGAGGCGATATATTATGCAGTTTGTGGTCTTTCTTGAAATGATAATGATATCAGGAATAGGAGCATTGGTTGGTGTTGGTATAAGCCTTCCTATACTTGCCTATTATTATAAAAATCCGATTATCATGTCGGGTGAATTTGCTGATTCTATCGAAGAATTTGGAGTTGAAGCAGGTTATTTCTTCTCAATGGATGCTTCAATATTCTATGGACAAGCGTGGGTGATCTTTTTTATGTCACTGATTTTCGCACTCTATCCTTTGATTGTAATTATGAAATTGAAGCCTGTAGAGGCAATGAGAGAGGCTTAAACACAGAAGTTATGATATTCATTTTAGCATGGCGAAATATTTGGAGAAACAAGCGGAGAAGCATAATAACCCTTAGCTCTATAGCTTTTGCTGTACTTTTTGCAACCATGATGATGTCAGTTCAAAGGGGCTCCATGGAAAATATGATAGATATATCTGTTAAATTTCACACAGGCCATTTTCAAATTCAACATCCAGATTTCTGGGAGTTTAAATCGCTAGACAATTCCATCTCATATACTGAAGACTTGATTATAAACTTAGATGCTGCAAATAATGTTGAGGCAATTTCACCACGTATAGAATCATTTGCTTTAGCCTCATTTGGTACAAATACAAAAGCCACATTAGTAATGGGCATAGAACCTGAGCGTGAAGATAAAATCCTGAACTTGTCAAAAAAACTTGTTGAAGGTAAGATGATAGGATCAGATAGTGAAGGTGTTGTTATGGGCCAGGGATTAGC
>JBDLIU010000220.1:0-7524 GCA_039714715.1 Bacteroidota bacterium | reverse complement strand
TCAAAGTTCAATAAGTTAAGATTGTAAGTTAATGTATTGGACAGGTCTAACTAAGCAAATAACTTAGTATAAGGAGAAAAGCATGTCAGAAAAACCTTTCTTTTATTATTCACAGGCTTTTATTAAGCTATTGCATAAACTTAATATTACTCTTGTTTTTAGCACCTACCAAGCTGGTAAATTAATTTTTGTAAGCTCCCCTACAGGTGAAGCTATTTATAAATACGCCAAGAATTTCAAACGACCTATGGGTATTGCTGTTGATGGAAATAAATTGGCCGTAGCATCCAGGAATTTTATTGAGATATTTTCAAGGTCTGACAAGTTAGGAAAAACGTTTCCTTCCAAACCCAACTTCTACGATAATCTATTTATTCCCCAGGTCAAATACTTCACTGGTATTACAGATATGCATGAAATCACTTTTAATGAAGGTGAAATTTATGCAGTTAACACCTCCTTTTCTTGTGTTACACAGATGAGTGAAACACATCATTTTGTGCCCGTTTGGCAACCAGATTTTATTTCCTCACTTGAACCGGAAGACAGATGCCACCTGAACGGATTAATCATGAAAGATGGGAATCCTGAATTTGCCACCTTTTTCGACAAGTCAAATGAGAATAATGGTTGGCGTAAAACACCAATTGATTCAGGCGTTCTTTATGATTGTCAGAAACAAGAAGCAATACTCGATGGACTTTCCATGCCACACTCACCTACCAGGCATGGTGATTTAATCTTCTTTTTACAATCAGCTACAGGTGAGGTCATGCAGTATAATCTTAAGACAAAAGAGTTAACTAGAATCATACAACTTAATAGTTTCCTGCGCGGTATGGCAATATATGGCGATTATTTGTTTATAGGCGCTTCAAAAATGCGAGAAACATCCAAGACTTTTAAAGATTTACCTATCGCTAAAACTAGCTATGCCGGTATTGAAATAGTTAATTACAAAACAAAAAGGAGAATTGGTGGACTTAACTACACCGCCAATATTTCAGAAATATTTGAAGTGCAGGTAATTGAGAATATGAGTAAGCCAATAATGCTCACTGAAAATGATGAAGGCTACGAAAAGTGTATTAACTGTGGTGATGACCTCAATTACTGGCTTATTGAAGAAGATGAAAAATAATCTATTACCTACTACGCCCACCCAGACGAGGAAATCATCTGTGTAATTTCCCTTTTAATAATATGAAATAGGATTTTATATTATTAATTCTATTTCAATTTGCATTATATCACTTTTGTCGTTACAAACTATAAAATTCTATTTGTTTTTCATTGATAAATCCTATTAGGAGTGTATATTTAATTAAGTATAATTAATTAAGCCAACTAACAAAATGAGTACCGAAACCTTTAATCGTAAAATGTTTGTGGCCAATATGGTTATATTAGCCGTTAATGTAGTTCTATTTATTCTTGCTTATGTACAAATTACCATTTTTTAAGCAAGCCGTTAATTATAATCTAACCCTGTCTTTCCACGCAGTTTTTTCCTCTCACTTTGTTTGCGTTTAGACTCAATACGTTTTTCTACAGAAGCTTTAGTTGGCCTTGTCTTTCTTCGTTTTTTCGGCACCACGAGAGCCTCACCTATTAACAATTCCAACATTTTTATCACTTCTTCTTTGTTCTGTAATTGAGATCGACTGCCTTGAGATGAAATAATAACATCTCCTTCTTTATTAATTCTTGCTTCTAACTTACTTGATAGCAATTTCTTTTGCTCATCGGTAAAAACCTCAGAATCTTCTATATTCCATTTTATTGTTACCCTGGTCTCAACCTTATTAACATTCTGCCCGCCCGGTCCGCTACTCCTGGAGGTGGCAAACCGGCATTCTTTTATTATTTGGTCTATATCGTATTTGCTAACTGCCATCTATCTGAATTCGACTCAAGAAATAGTTCTCTTGCTGATAAAATTATATAACTATTCTGCCATCTATCATAATATACGTTCATTTCTTTATCTTGGGATATTAAATTTGACCCTATGACAAGATCAGAAGCAAAAGAAATTCTCCAGTCAATGACCAAAGGCGACAGCCTTTTACGTCATGCCCGATCAGTCGAACTGGTCATGGAAGCCTACGCCAGGCATTATAACGAAGATCCTGAAGAATGGGCGGTAGCCGGAATGCTACATGATGCCGATTATGAAGCATGGCCTGATGAACACCCCAACAGGATTGTTCAACTATTACAGGAAAAAGGTGAAAAGAAGATAGCTCACGCTATTTCAGCCCATTATACGGTGTGGAATGTACCTTACGAAACATTGCTTGATAAAGCATTAATTGCCGTTGATGAACTAACCGGTTTTATTATAGCCTGTTGTCATGTACGTCCTGAGGGCATTTCAACCTTAACCCCAAAGTCTGTTAAGAAGAAGCTAAAAAGTGCTGGTTTTGCTGCGAAAGTAGATCGAAATGAAATCCAAACAGGCATTGAGCTGCTTGGCGTTGATCAAACAGAGCATATCCAGTTTATCATTGATGTGTTGAAACAGAATAAAGAAGAGTTGGGAATATAACCTTCTCAAGAGGTACAATACTAAAGGTGTTTAAATAAAGGTCTTGTGACACGAATTCTGAAAGGGGATTCAAGGTATTATACCATATTATTAAAATATGTCGCCCCTGCAGGGCTCAATAATATCTCATAGTTAACTCAGGACTGCGCTTCTACGCTACATCCTGAGCTTATATATTTCGGGGCGTTGCCCCTTCGTCTTTCTGTGTATTCAAAGCATAAATTTTGTTAAATACACAAGCAACCCAATAATAATTGTTTTACGAATTGTAAGATGTATGAAATGAGTCATGCATTGTTGAAAACAGGAAAAGGAGGAAAGCTAACCTTCCTCCTTTTCTAAATGCTTCAACAATTTCATTAGCACCTGTTTGAATAAACACCTATGCAGTTACCGATTCATCAACCGGCTGCAAATGCATTTTTTCACCAAGGTTATTTCTATCCCTGTATTCTGTTGCCTGATGCATGAATGCCTGTAACCTCGTGTCAATTCCTGTATCCTCCTGACCATCGTAAGGGATATTCTCCCATGGAATATTATTATGATCTTTACGGAACTCGGTAGTAACCGAAGAAATAAGTGTGCCCGGCATACATGTAAATGGCATAATATGAACCACTCCGGAAATCCCCGTTTCATACAGACTGGAGGAAGCTCCGATTGAAGCCACCGGGTCGCCATCGTAATCATGATGAATATAAGGATCGGTTCGCCTGAACATTTCCTTCACCGAAACTTCACGCTCTAATTCAACATAGCAGCTTACAGATTTACGTAATTTATGCTCAATAAACTTCTGTCCGTACTGTTGAACACGAGACTTGAAAAGCCCTTTTAAATTCCCTTTCCAGACACTGTCCCTCCAATATCTTACAGAGGAGTACACAACCCACTCTGCAAATGGAGCCTGGATTATTTCCGCACCAAGGGCTTCCAGCTTGTCAGAGATATACCCACTGCAGAATGGATTATCACGCATAAACACTTCTCCCACAATAGCAATTACTGGCTTACGAACCCCATTTGAAAATGGAATTTTACTGAAATCCTTACCTGCTTCTTCAAGAATATTAGCTAGTCCTTTGCCATTATTTTCTACAGACTTAACCACTTTATTCAGCCATACGTCATATACTTCTTTAGTCTGTCCGGAAACAGCTTCATAAGGGCGTTTTTCCTGAAGCATTTTTTTCAGCATATCAATAGCAACAATCCCTTTCCAGGCATTCATCCTGAATCTGGTACCGGTTCTACCTGGCGCCAATGCTGCATAACTATCTTCATTGCTAGGTGTAATTATTTCGGCATCTTCATATCCTAACCTGTCGAAAATTATTCGGTGTAGTTTGTTGTAGTCTCCAAACCTGCAGGGACCATTATGGTCGGGCATAAAGAACGCCATTTTGCCCGGATCACCTCCTGGCTCCATGAGTTTACTCACGAAGGTACCTGTGGTACAAACAAATGGGAAGCACTCTTGTCCATTGGTCAATTTCCTTGCAATTTCAAGATCCACTTCATTAACCATCGGTAAAACTTCAGAATCTATACCGATAGATCGAGTGGCAGCTGCAAGAGCATACACCGTATCACGAGCATATGGATAATACAACGTTCTACCTGCGATTTTATCCTCTACTGATTTCCTTACTTTCTTCTTGAAAACCTCTTTATCAGCTTTAACTTTCTGATAACCTTCCAGGCTGTCGAGGAATGCTTCTAACCTGGTGATCATTCCCGCATCCGCACTATGCTCATCCACTTCTAGATGTAAGAATGGCTTACCCTGCATTTCCTCTTTTATATAATGTGTAATAAAAGAATCAGGACCACACCTGAAATTCCCGAGATAAACAGCGTAGAGATTCTTATTTTTTCTTACTAATCGACCTGCTGAGATTATTTTTTGCCCATTTGGCCAATACATCATACTATAGTCATCAAAAATATTTTCTTCTTCAACCGGCATGTAATCTACAGGAATAGGATACATCTCCAGATTGATGAGCTTTTCAATTAATCTCAAGTTGAGTAGTGGATCGGATGTGTTGTAAGGTCGGCCGAGAATAACTAATCCTTTTTTGCCTTCTGGAATACTGGCAAGCGCCATCTTTCCCCTTATTTTAACAGTATCTTCAAAGTCTGTTTGAACTTTATCTGCATTTTTAATGGCTTTGACCACCTTGGATCTTGAGATTCCAAACTGCTCCTTCATAAATTTAGATAGTTCACCATTTAAAACCCTACCGAAATAACGGAAGTGCAAGGTTGGTATCAAGAGCTTATCCTTAACCGGACTTTCTGCAAATGCTGCTTTTACCATAAATGGATGCGACTGAACCCATGGACAATTACAGTTATTGGTTGGGTTGTCTTCAGTTCCTTTTGCATCAACAATAAACGGTGTGAAAATATAATCGACCTCTTTTTCGTACAAATTATAAACGTGTCCGTGAATCATCTCAACCGGCAGGCAAGTTTCTGCCACCATTACCTCTAATGATTTTCTTACAGTTTGCTGATCAGATTCGTCAGAAAGTACCACTCTAAAACCTAAATCCTCAAAGAAGGTTCTCCAGAATGGGAATTGCCCGTAGTAGAGCATAAGGCCTCTTGGAATTCCAATTGAAATTTTTCCATTTTTAGGCTGCTCCTCATAATCACCCATCAACAATTCTGTACGCTCCTCGAAATAATTCGGGATTCCCTTTCCTTTGCCTTTACGTTCTTCAATGTCGTAACGATCACAACGACCTCCATAAAAGAGTCCTTTTTTCTCACCGGCAACCCTCACTCTTTGAATTTCACAATAATTCGTGCATTTTTTACAAGTAAAGCTGTCTAAAGTGAAAGTGACCTTATAAACCTCGAATCCTTTGAATTTAGTAGTCTGGCCATTATTATTAACTGCTTTTCTGGCTAACATAGCTGCACCAATTGCTCCGGTTACATCAAAATGCGGAGGAATGATGATAGACTTACCCGTAATTTTTTCGAAAGCAGCTACCACTGATTTATTGTTTGTTACACCACCTTGAAAAAATATCTTATCTCCTATAGGTTTAATCCCAACAACTTTTTGAATATAGTTTTCGACAATCGAATAGGCTAATCCACCTACCAGGTTATCTTTATCTGCTCCCTTTTGCTGGTGAGAATTCAGGTCTGTCTCCATAAAAACTGTGCAACGACAGCCCAGTTTTACAGGCTTTTCTGATTTGAGTGCTAAATCACCAAAATCATTTACTATGTTAATGTCGAGCTTTTCTGCTTGCTCCTCGAGGAATGAACCAGTACCTGCAGCACAGACTTTGTTCATCTCAAAATCGACAATTACCCCGTTTTCAATACTGATATACTTTGAATCCTGACCACCAATTTCAAAAATCGTATCAACAGTCGGATCATGAGCAATAGCAGCAGTTGCCTGGGCAGTTATTTCATTTTGAATAATGTCAGCACCGATAAAATCACCTGTCAGGTATCGACCGGATCCGGTTGATCCCACTGATTTCACTTCCACCTTATCACCAACTTCTTCATAAATCTCTTTCAACCCTCGCTGAATAGCATTGAGCGGTTTACTTGCGGTTGGTAAATATCTTCGGGCAATTACATTGTCATCTTTATCTATTAAGACAACATTAGTACTTAACGAACCCACATCGACACCAAGGGAAACTTCAACTTTTTCACCATTACTGTTGTCGATCTGCTTAATTTCTTTATAATATGTTGCTTCTGATTCTACCAATTGGGTGTGAGAAGTATCAGAAGTGCTTTTTTGAGTCAGGTAAGCCTCTAATTGTTCAAGACCTTTAAAAGTAGTTTGATTTTTATCAGCTTTTTTAAGTACATGGTATAGGGCTCCTATAGCACCCATCGAGGCATAATGTTTCGGCACTATAAATTCCTCGTCGTTCACCTCCAGGATTTCCTTAAAAGCACGAATCATTCCTGCATTGGCTGCAACACCACCCTGAAAAAGAATAGGGGTTTTTAAATTTTTACCTCGTCCTAATGTGCTTTTAAAGTTTCTGGCTACCGCAAAACATAATCCGGCAACAATATCGTGCAGTGGTGTGGCAACTTGCTGCAAGTGTATCATATCACTTTTTGCAAAAACGCTGCATCTTCCTGCAATTCTTGGTGGCTTTTTAGACCTAAGGGCTAAATTCCCGAATTCATTTTCGATGGAAACTCCAATTCTTTTTGCTTGCTGATCCAGAAAAGACCCGGTACCTGCAGCACACAAGCTATTCATCGCAAAGTCGGACAATAGTGAGCTGCTAGCAGTTTCTGTCCCTTGCATAAAAATAAGCTTCGAATCTTCGCCACCCATTTCAATAACTGTATTGGCACCTGGGTATAGTTCTGCAACCGAAGAAGATTGCGCAATTATTTCATTTACAAATTCTCCACCTATTTGTTCTACAGCTTGCTTCCCTCCTGTTCCTGTGATCCCAACTAATCCAATATTTGCAGAACCATACTCTTCAACAACTTCTGTTAATACTGCTTTTAAAACATTAAATGGCTTTCCCAGACAATAAGTATATCTGCTATCAATTATCTCCTTGCTGTCATTCATGACAACAGTATTAATTGAAATTGAGCCTATATCTAATCCAATATGAAATTTCATGCGTTTTTTGTTTTTAAGGGTTGAATAAGTATTGCTTGTGGATAGCTATTATTTTTTACTCAGGGTTAGCTATGCTGGCAATAAATATTCGGAAGAGAAAACGCATTACAGGAGTTAGGAGTCTCATGTTTTTATATTTTAGGTTAGTTAAATACAATTTGATAACTCTTTAAGAGTATTAATCTCAATTAACAATTAATAACCTTGCCCAATAAAACCATAGTATGCTGTATAAATATAAAAATTTTCTGGGAAATAGAAAATAAAATGATGTTAAAACATTGTATATCAGTACAATGTCATCCATAAGTTTAATATTGGTAAG
>JBDLIU010000219.1:0-7546 GCA_039714715.1 Bacteroidota bacterium | reverse complement strand
TGAAATTTTCAAGCCACAGTTATTCTTTTCTCCTTTTTAGAGTTTAATTCACCAGGAGGAGCAGGAGCGCGCTCCTGCTCCTCCTGGTGAGCGCGCCGCTCGGCCTCAAACTCTTCCAATAAATCCATTTTCAAATAAATCCTCCCATGGGCCCAGTGGACCTACCCCATGAAAAATCCGGTAAGTCAAGAAGTAACTTACCGGATTTTTAGAAAAGTTGTTTATAATGCTAATGTCCCTACCAGGTCTTTATTACAAGTTTGGATTAATTGCAGTTTCAGTACCTGGTATAGGTGCAAAATAATCATCTTTATCAGGGAAATTGATAATTGGCAATTCTAATGAATGACGGTCGGCTGCCGCCTCTTCAACTCGCTCAAGACGAACTAAATCGTACCATCTTGCCTGATTTATTTCCATGCCTGCAAATTCCCAGGCCCGCTCCATAACAACAGAATCCCTAAATGCCAATTGACTCAATCCTGGAGTCATATCTGCCAGACCAGCGCGGTGACGAACCTGATTTAATGCGTCATACGCCGATCCATCGGGAGCAGAAGCCATAGCTTGAGCTTCAGCATAAACTAACAATACATTGGCATAACGAATAATATAATTTGTTCGGTTTGACCACCAATCAACATAAACCCAGGGTTCATCAGGATTTGTTCCTTCCATAGTTTGCATCTTTTTGTAATATGGATGCTTCTGAGCCCCTTCTGTCCAATCTAATGTTGTAGTTGCATCCGGACGAATAACTGTTTGAAACGTAGCATCTTTACGTGGTCCTGCAGGAAACTTATTGAAGAAATTTATTTCAGCGAAGTAATCATCCCACCCGCCTTCTTCTTCTGGCTTTTCTGCGCAAGGTGCTCTCATATTACCATTTGACCATGTCCATGGAGAAATGGTACGATCATAAAAAAGGCCAAACACTATTTCAGCATTATACTGTTCTGCAGTCCACAAGTCTTCAAAATTTGGTATTAGCTGATATCCCCAGGTACCGGCATTATCAATTACCTCTTTAGCTTTTTGAGCTGCTAATGCGTAATTAGAAGCATCCAGAACAGGATATCCAGTCATAGTAAGATACACTTGAGCCAATAGTGCCTTTGCTGATCCTTTAGTTGGAGCTATATTCTCTTTCAAACCAGACCATAAGTTTGGCAGTAAGTCTTCCGCTTTTTGTAAATCATCTATTATAACTGCATAAATTTCTACAGGATCTGATTTTTCAATTTCTAAGTTTAATTCCTGAGTTATAATTAATGGAATTTCATTATATACTCTTACAAGATAGAAATAACTCAGTGCCCGTAGGAAATAGGCTTGACCTGCTGCAAATTCACGCTCTTCTTCGGTAGCATCAATAGCCTGATCATAATTAATAATTAAATTGTTGGCCGCTGAAATTACCGCCCAGGGCAGGTGCCAGTACACCCATGGATTTGCATTGGTGGCAGAAAATGTGTCATGTTCCCTAAATGGCCCTTTGTTACTTCCCGCACGTGTTGTTACATCATCACCCCCCATCAAAGCAGTTCCACTTTGTGCCGCATTATACATCTCATTAGCCTTGGCATACAAGGCTATTAATCCTAACTCTAAATCATCCGCATTTTGAAAGAAACCATCAGTGGTTAACTGACCTCTGGGCTCTTCATCCAGGAAACTGTCAGAGCAAGAAGACAATATTCCCACCAGAATAAATAAAATTGCATATTTTTTCATAACATTAATTTTTTGAGAATTTAAAAACCTAATGTAATTCCAAATGTAATAGACCTTGCTGTTGGATAGGCCCCCATATCTAATCCCTGGTCAATATCACTATTACTGGTTGCAGTAACCTCAGGATCGAATCCTTTATATTTAGTTAAGGTAATGAGATTCTGAGCGCTTAAGGTAAACCTAAAATCTCCGATTCCAGTTTTACCTTTAGAGAGAATGTATGTAAGTCCTATATTCCTGAGTTTTACATAACTCCCGTCTTGCAACCATTTTGATGAATTAATGAAATCTGTGTTACTGGAACTGGTTATCTTAGGCCAGATAGTATTAGTATTGCTATCTGTCCATGTATTACTTGCTTCTTGAAGTGTAATTGAACGTGCATCACCAACTGCAATTCCGGCAGCAGCATAACCAAGATTCAATACGTCACGCCCATGGACTCCCTCAATCATTATATTCAGTTCAAGACTCTTATATGAGATAGAATTATTTAATCCCCAGACAAAGTCGGGCAATGCATTTCCAATAACATCCTGATCGCTGGCATCAATTATATTATCATTGTTGCGATCAAGATATTTGGAATCACCTGGTAGATTTCCATATAGAGCAGCCTCTGTGGCTTCATCGGCTTGCCAAATCCCCAGAAATTCATACCCATAAAATGATCCCAACGATTCACCAGGCTGCACTACAAACAATTTGCTGGTTACAAAACCACCTGCATAATTATCTCCAGGGAATATCATTTCCTCGTTTCCAATTGCAATTACTTCATTCTTTATTGAAGAAAAGGTAAAGTTTGAAGTCCAATTTATATCATTGGTTTGAATGATGGCAAGGCCAAGTGTCGCCTCAAAGCCTGTATTTTCGATTTCACCAATATTTTGAATAATTGTTCCGCCTCCGCTATATGCAGGGAGTGCTACGGCCTGAAGTAGTCCATCGGTCTGTTTATTAAAGTAATCAAAAGATCCAGATAAACGGCCTTGAAAACTTGTAAAATCTAATCCCACATCAAACTGTGTAGTTTCTTCCCATCTCAAGTCTACATTTGGGGCTCCAACAGGGCTATAACCAGTATATGCTGTATTAGTTCCATACGAATAAACAGAAGGAGATAAAAGAGCCATAGTCGCATAGGGACGAATTGCCTGATTTCCTGTAATCCCCCAACTTCCTCTTAATTTAAGGTTATCGAAAGCATTCAGATCTTTCATAAATTGTTCTTCACTAATACGCCATCCAGCAGAAAATGAAGGGAATGCGCTGTATTTATTTGATTCATTAAACTTGGAAGAACCATCCATGCGGTATGTAGCCGTAAGCAAATAACGATCCTTTAATGAATAAGTAACACGGCCAAAGTACGATCTAAGCGCCCAACGCGACCAGTGAGAGGAGATAGCCTGAGATGCATTCAAAGCCAGATTATCATATCCAACCGTTTCAGTAGCCAGATTACTGCCACTGGCATTAAATCCTTTTGAAGTAAAAGCAGATTGCTCAAAACCAGCCATAACTGATATCCTGTGCACATCGAACGTGTTTTTATAGGTGAGGAAATTACTGGTCTGCCAGAAAAGACTATTGTAATAGTCTCTTGAAGATCCGGTTGTGGGATCTACAAAGTGATTTGTAAATGAAGCTGACTCACTTCCGAAATCTTCTATTCCCAGGACCGAGCTAAAGGTCAAATTATCAAAAAGTTTATAGTTAATTCTTGTATTTGCCAGAATTGATGATTGAAATAGATCATCAACTCGCTCCGTTGAAACCATAAATGGATTATATTCAATAGATCCATATTGATCAGTTATGTTATAAGTTCCATCATCGTTATATACAGGTTCAGTTGGAGACCAGGTAAGAGAACTCCAAATTGGGCCCTCTTTTTTGCCAGAGCGATCATCATAATTCCTCGCGTTACTTTTAGTAGCTACAAGATTTAGTGCCAAACTCAATCTGTCATTAAATTCAGTTTCAATATTTGTACGTAGAGAATATTTTTTTCGGTTGTTATTAATTACAAGACCTTTCTCATCTGTATAATTCCCGGATAAATAATACGTAAGCTTTTTATCTCCTCCGAATACAGAGACCTGATTAATACTTGTATATCCATTTTGAAAGACTTCATCCTGCCAATCAGTTCCTCCATTTGTTCGAAATGAACTAATTTCAGCATCTGAGAATGTTTGAGCGGCATCCCTTTCGTTGATTAGTGAAGCATAATCTGCTGCACTTAGCAAATCGTATTTTTTGGCTACATGATTTATCGAATAGAGAGTCGAAATCTCAACTTTTGGCTGGATAGAACTACCTCTTTTAGTGTTTATAACAATTACACCATTTGCTCCCCTGGAACCATAAATTGCCGTAGAAGATGCATCCTTTAATATTTCCATCGACTCAATATCATTTGGATTTATATCTTTAATATTTATATTCAACGCAACACCATCCACAACAATTAATGGATCATTGCCACCCAACATTGAGTTTGCACCTCTAATTCTAATTTTTATATCTTGTCCGGGTGCACCTGAATTTCTCATAATTGAGACTCCAGCAACTTTTCCTTGCATTGATTGATAAATATTAGCAGATGGCAAATCTCTATAATCCTCTGTACTTACTGTTGTAGAAGCACCGGAGAGATCACTTTTTCTCATAGTCCCGTATCCGACCACAACCACCTCTTCCAGCCCAAGCACATCGGGTTCCATGGTGACATTAATTTCAGTCTGGTTGCCTACTGCTATTTCCTGGGTTATATACCCAATAAAGGAAAATACAAGGACAGCGTTGGCGTCAGGTGCATCAACAGTATATTTGCCATCGGATCCTGTTATTGTACCTGTTTGAGTGTCCTTTATCATAACTGTAACACCTGGTAAACTCTCACCGTCAGGTGTGGTTACCGTCCCGGTAATTTCCATGTCCTGGACATTCTCTTTTGGTCTGATAACAATTACTTTGTCAACCACTGAATATGTAATCCTGGTGCCTTTAAATACATCATTCAAGACTTCAGATACTAACATATTATCTGCTTCAATATTGACATATATATTATCATCCAGTTGGTCGTCCTTGTAAAAGAAGTTAAACTCACTTTGATCCTCAATTTCACCAATCAGTTCTTGTATGGAAGCATCTTGAAGGGAAATATTCAAACGCATGTGCTGAGAATATCCCGTTGCAGAAACACTTAGAATGCCTGTAAAAAAGATGAAGAGTGTTAGTTTCATAATTAAGAGGATTTTAAGTACTTTACTTTTTCCGAAAAATGGGTGAAGAGTTTTTTCACATAGTTTTTTCATAACTTTGCATGTTTTTAGTTAATAGTTTTAATGTTCCATCTCGTTCATTGAAGCATTATTAAATTAATTAGAAGCACTTTTCGGGAAATGTTAACGGCATTTCCCGATTTTTTTTAGGCTTGATATTCAGGGTTTTATCATAGGCATTTTGATCTTATGGATATAATTCAGTCCCTTTTATTGTTTAATAACCATTTAACCTTCGGTTGTTTAGACGACCCTAACCAACATAACCTTAACTCTACTTATTTAACCTAAAATCAAATAAACTACTCTATACACATTCAAACTATGCTAAATAACCTTAGGTTAAATGGTTTTACATCAAATAAGCTTAACATTCAAATACGTCAGAGACAAACCCCATCAATAATAATTAGGTTTTTATCATAAGTATATTTAATGGATGTCGTCATTCCAATGATTTCTAATACCTGGCTAAGAGATTCTTTGTTGGTAAACTTTCCGGTATAACAGGATTCGCTTAGTTCGTCATCAATGATTTTAATCTCCACATCAAACCATCTCTCTAGTTTATAGCAGATATTTTTTAATGATTCACTTGTGAAGATTAACTGATCATCTTTCCAGGCTGTATGTGGTTCAATGTCCACTTTTGGTGAGATAACAATTTGCTCCTTTTCTTCAGATGCTATGTTTTGTGTTGTTTTGGCGCCTATAGCGAGTGTAGGCTTATCAACTTCTATTTTGGACAAAGCTATCTGCGATCCCATTTTAATCAGAGTGGCTTTTTGATTTGGTTTTAGATAAACAGGTTGCATCCTGGATAATTCTTTGTCTTCTCTATATATGGTAACAGATCCTTCTACCAGAGTAGTTTCAATGATATCCTCATAAGGATAGGCCATTACATTGAAAGAGGTTCCGGTTACCTCAATATTAATATCTGAGGTACTAACAATAAAAGGTTCATTGTTACCACCTCTTTTTACTTCAAAATAGGCCTCTCCTGTTAAAATGACTTCGCGTCTCTTTTTATCAAAAACAGAGGGATATTTTAATGTGCTTTCTGAATTCAACCATATTTTCGTGCCATCAGAAAGAATTAACTGCGACTTTTGTCCTCTACTGGTTATCACCGTGTTATATGCCAGAGATTCTTCATGGGAAGTTTTGCTGCCAAAATGAATGAATGTATATGAAAGGCCAAATGCAAGAATAAATATTGCAGCAATCCTCAGGAAGCTGTAAAGCGCATTTTTCGTTTTATTCCCAAGAGCCTTAGGGGTTTCCGGCAACTGATCTTTCGATTTTAATAATTGATTTTCAGTCGTTTTTCCGATTTTATCCAATATGATATTCCAATCATTCTTCTTGCCATCATCACTAAGATTCTGAGTGATACCTGATGCTTTCCAGAGAAATTCTACTTCATCAAAAGACTTTTTGTTTTCTTCATTTTCATTAAGCCATTGATTTATTAAAAGGTCTTCAGCCTCAGTGGATTCACCAGTTATAAATTTGATGATTAGTTCGTTACTTACCATTTGTTCAGAGCGCATTTTTAAATACTGTTACATTTATAACGATTAACTCTCTTGTTACCCTTACAGGGATGTGTCTATTTATTGGAATTGGAAGCCTGTTTTTAAGATTCAGTTAATAAGACCACTGATTTTGCTTTTTCGAAACGGGACTGATTAGTTGCAAGTTTCGAAATAGCCGGGTAGTTTCTTCCTCAATGATGCGAAAGCCCGGGACATTTGTGTTTCAACAGTCTTCACAGAAATATTCAGTTCTTCAGCAATTTCCCGGTATTTCAGGCCTTCAAATCTGCTTAGTTCGAATATTTCCCTGCATTTTTCAGGTAGATTCTCGATCGCATCTACTATCACATTTTCCAATTCTTTGGAAATTAATCCATCCAAAGGATGATCCATTGAATTAGATGTGTTATTACCAGATTCCAGAATTTCCCTAATCCGCATTTTGTGAAATTCATTTTCAACTTTCAAATGTTTCAGATAATCTATACACTTATTGCGAACCGAGGTATACAAATAGGTTTTCAGGGATATTTCAGCTGGGAGGGAGCTTCTTTTCTCCCAAATGCGAATAAAAACATCCTGGACTATTTCTTTTGCAGTATCCAGATCAAAAACAAATCTTTGGGAAAAATGGCATAAGGATGTATAATGCTCATTATAAAGCATTTCGAATGTATGTATATCTCCGGATTCTAATTTATTACGTATGTAGCTCCTTGGAGGACTCATTGTTTGGGGCAAATATAACGACACTGTTCTTCGTAATCAGGAAAGTATAACAGATGGCAAATAGCATATCCATATTGGTTTTGTTAAAATTATGAAAAATATCATTGACAAAAAACCATTTCTCTCTTTTCCATTTCGGGTATATACTGCTTTAATGTTTAAACTTTCCCTTGCTCTTACGAATACGTACAGCAACCACTTTGTATTCAGGACACATTGCTTCAGAGTCGTGGACATCAGAGGTAA
>JBDLIU010000218.1:0-7573 GCA_039714715.1 Bacteroidota bacterium | reverse complement strand
GCCCAGGGTTTTCGCCTGCTTAACCAGTCACAGCATGGACTAAAACTTACCATGGCTACTCTGGGAGCATTTACAAAATATCCCAGGCAATCACTTATTGACAAGTCTCTGCCAGGAAAAGCCAGTCAGAAGAAATTTGGATTTTATCAAACAGAAAAAGAAATCTTTGAAGAGCTGGCCAACGGACTGGAGCTTCTCCCGCAAACAGATGACGGACAGTGGACCAGGCATCCTCTGGCATTTTTGGTCGAGGCAGCTGATGATATTTGTTATCATATTATCGACCTGGAAGATGGATGCACCCTGGGATTGATAAGTTTTGATGACACAGTCGATCTTCTGAAGCCAATAATTGGCAAAAAATTCGATGCACAAAAGTTGTCAAATAAGAAATCACAACATGAAAAGCTGGGCACTCTTCGAGCAATGGCTATCAACCAGTTGGTAAGCGAAGCAGTTGATGTTTTTGTTAATAATGAAGAGGGGCTCCTTGCTGGCAGCTTTGACCAACCACTGACCACCCTTGTAAAATCAACCGAGGCCATGAGCCAGATTCAAAAAGTATCTGTTGATCGAATTTACAGGGCTAAAATCGTTCTTGAGAAAGAAATAGCAGGATTTGAAGTGCTCGAAGGCCTTCTCAATGCCCTCATATCCGCAACATACAATTTCACATATGATAAAAACAGCAGTAAAGACAAAACCTTATTTAGACTGCTACCAGAAGAAGTTAAAAGCTACCTGCAACCTGACTTTTTATACCCTAACTTAAGAGTGATGCTCGACTACATTTCCGGAATGACAGACTCTCACGCATTAACCATGTACAGGAAACTTAAAGGCATGTCATTACCTTCATGGTAGATATGAATATTAGTTTAAACTCTAAATACTCTCAATCTCAACGATTTCTATCAAAATTTTCTCATAAAAACCATTACCTTTGCGGTCAGTTTTTTTGAAAAATGTGGAGTAATCTCGCGAATTTCATAATAAGGTTTAAATTGCCCCTGATTCTGCTAATAGCAGTTATCACGCTCTTCATGGGTTATAAAGCCCGCGATGCGGAGCTTACCTATGATTTTGCTAAAATAGTACCGAAGTCAGATCCAGATATGGTTGACTTCCAGAATTTCAAAGAATTATTTGGTGAAGATGGTTCTATCCTTGCGATTGGAATCAGAGACAGCAGTATTTTTACGCCAACCAACTTCAATCGACTTAAATTCCTTAGTGATGAAATAGCCGGGATGCCCGGTATCACTAATGTGCTTTCGTTGCCTACTCTCCCCATGATGGTTAAGGATACGGCCGAAAAACGGTTTAAAGTCGAGCCCATTTTCACTGAAATGCCAGAAGACCAGCATACGCTTGATAGCATGCTGCAAATTGTTTTAGACCAAAAACTTTACTCAGGACAGCTTATCAACGAAGAGAATGGTATGATCCTGATGCTTGTCTCCTATGAACGTTCGGTACTTAACTCCGAAAAACGAATAGGACTTACAGATGATATAATGGATGTTGGGAATAGCTTTACCGAACATACCGGTATTAAGTTATATTATGCTGGTATGCCATTTATCAGGTCTGTAATGGCAGGAAAGGTAAAAGAAGAATTACAGATGTTCCTGTTGTTTTCCGCATTGGTTACGGCATTCATTATGTTACTGTTTTTCAGGTCATGGATGGCTGTAGTCTTCCCTATGATCATTATTGCTGTAATTGTAACATGGGTCCTGGGTTCATTAGTATTGTTTGGATATAAAATCAGTATACTCACCGGTCTGATACCTTCTGTTATTGTGGTTATTGGAATACCCAACAGTATTTATCTCATCAATAAATATCATCACGAGTTCCTTTTGCATGGCAATAAACTCCAGGCTATTAAAACCGTAACTCAAAAAATTGGGCTTGTTACCTTAATTACAAATGGCACCACAGCTGTTGGATTTGGTGTATTAATGTTTACTGACATCGTGATTTTGAGACAGTTTGGTATTGTCGCCAGCCTGAATATCATGGCTACTTTTATTGTGAGTATAATTTTAATGCCTAGTGTTTTCAGCTATCTTCCAGCTCCAACTGCCAAACAACTCAAGCATTTAAGTTTCACCCCTTTGGGCGGAATACTTGATTATTTCAACTTTGTTGTACAAAAGCGCAGGTATGTGGTTTTTAGTGTTACTGCAATTTTAGTTACACTGGCTATTATTGGTATTTACAAGGTGCATTCTGTTTCATTCATGGTAGATGATATCCCGAAAGAGAGCCATGTGAAACATGACCTGATGTATTTCGAAAAGAATTTTTCGGGTATGATGCCTCTTGAAATTATTATTGATACACAAAAAAAGCGTGGGGTAACAAACCTGAGGAACCTGAAGAAAATCGAAGAGTTTGAAGAATTCCTGGCTGCTCAACCAGACATTTCAAAACCGGTATCCATTACAACCTTTGTAAAAGCCGCTCGGCAGGCATTCTTCGGTGGCAATCCAAATCGCTACGCACTACCGCGTAACAACAATGAAAAGAACTTTATTCTGGGTTATCTTAAAAATGAAACTGATAACTCAGGCCTTATGAACTCATTTGTTGACTCCACCGGACAAAAAATCAGGGTCTCACTGAAAATAAAGGATATTGGATCCAATAAAATGGACTCTCTTGTCAATAAGGTGATAATACCAAAACAGGAGGAACTCTTTGCAAAGACTAAACTTACAGCCAGTATAACTGGAACTACTTTGCTGTTTATCAAAGGTAACTCATACCTGATCGATAATCTGAAAATGAGTTTTGTGTTGGCATTCTTAATCATTGCCGTCATTATGGGAATTTTATTCGCGAATTTCAGGATGATCATCCTGTCAATAATTCCGAACGTAATTCCTTTATTGATTACAGCAGGTATTATGGGCTTTTTCGATATTCCCTTAAAGCCAAGTACAGCTATTATTTTCAGTATTGCCTTTGGAATATCCGTAGACTATGCTATCCACTTTCTGGCTAAATACCGACAGGAACTTTTTGCCAATGATTTTCAGGTTAGAGTAGCTATCAACAACAGCCTTCACGAAACCGGAACTTCGATGATATATACATCTATTGTATTATTTGCCGGTTTTGTAATATTCACAGCATCAGAATTTGGAGGAACAGTAGCACTTGGATTCCTGACCTCCATAACGCTATTTATATCAATGTTTACCAACCTGATCGTCCTGCCTACATTATTGTTAACCTTTGATACAGGTAAACGTAACCTTAAAATACATCCTCCTATCGAGGAATATGATGGAATATACGATGATGATGAGGAACTTGATTTAGCCAAGATTGAGGTGACAGAAAATGGAGGGGAGAATAAGTATCGAATTAATAATTAAGAATAATTTTTCAGCATGAAGTATAGAGAATATAAAGGGATAAACTATGCTGCAATGGCAAACGAAGTCCTGGAAAAATGGAAGAAGGACGATGTGTTTGTTAAATCCGTAACAAGTCGTGAAGATGGCCCTTCTTTTACATTTTATGAAGGCCCTCCTTCCGCCAATGGAACGCCGGGTATTCATCATGTAATGGCGCGAGCAGTAAAGGATATTTTCTGCCGATATAAAACCCAGAAGGGATTCCAGGTGAAAAGAAAAGGAGGCTGGGATACACACGGCCTTCCTGTTGAACTTCAGGTTGAAAAAGAACTGGGCATCACCAAAGAGGATATTGGCACCAAGATTTCGGTTGAGGAATATAACCTCAAGTGTAAGGAGGCGGTAATGAAGTACAAAGACCAGTGGGATGATCTTACCGAAAAAATGGGATATTGGGTCGACCTAAGTGATCCATACATCACCTTCGACCGTAACTACATGGAAACCCTGTGGTGGCTTCTGAAAAAATTATATGATAAAGATCTTCTTTATGAAGGTTTTACCATTCAGCCTTATTCCCCCGCAGCAGGAACCGGGCTTAGCTCGCATGAACTTAACCAGCCGGGTTGCTATAAAGATGTGAAAGACACAACTGTGGTAGCTCAGTTCAAGATAGTTGATAAAGAAGATGAATTTATCCTTGCCTGGACTACCACACCATGGACCCTTGCAGGTAACTCAGCCCTGGCTGTAGGTAAAAACATAGATTATGTAAAGGTTGCTACATTCAACCAGTACACACACGAGCCAATTAAGGTAATTGCTGCAAAGGATCGTTTTAGCTACCTGTTTAATCCTAAAGCAGCAGATCTTAAGCTGGAAGATTATAAGCCAGGGGATAAATTGATCCCTTACGAGGTTCTCGAAGAGTTTAAGGGTAAAGACCTGGTTGATATCAGGTATGAGCAATTATTTCCTTATGTGAAGCCAACAGGAGATGCTTTCAGAGTTATTGAAGGTGATTTTGTCACTACCGAAGATGGAACAGGTGTTGTACATATCTCTCCTACTTTTGGAGCCGATGACTTCCGTGCAGCTAAAAAAGCTGGTATTGGGGCCATCCTGGTGAAAGATAAAGAGGGTAAAAACGCTCCTATTGTTGACAAGCAGGGAAGATATGTAGAAGAAATGGGCGAGTTTGCCGGTATGTATGTAAAAAATGAATATTATGGTGCCGATGCACCTGATAAATCATTGGATGTGCTGCTAACAATCAAGCTGAAAGAAGAGAATCGTGCTTTTAAAGCCGAAAAATACGAGCACTCTTACCCACATTGCTGGCGAACCGATAAGCCTGTACTTTATTATCCAATGGATTCATGGTTTATCAAAACAACGGCATTTAAAGACAGGCTTGTTGAACTGAACAATACCATCAACTGGAAGCCAACCTCAACCGGTAGTGGCCGCTTTGGTAACTGGCTTGAAAACCTTGTAGATTGGAATTTATCCCGTTCAAGATACTGGGGTACTCCATTACCAATCTGGAAGACTGAAGATAAGAAAGAGGAATTGTGCATTGGTTCTTTACAGGAGTTGAGGGAAGAGGCTGATAAAGCTGTGGAGGCAGGATTTATGAAAGAATCTTTACCGGAAGATTTTGACTTGCATAGGCCATATGTGGATGATGTGGTTCTTGTGAGCCCATCTGGAAAAAAGATGAATCGAGTGAAAGATTTGATTGATGTATGGTTTGATTCCGGTGCCATGCCTTATGCTCAATGGCATTATCCATTCGAGAATAAGGAAATTTTTGACAATAGCTATCCAGCTGATTTCATCGCAGAAGGCGTAGACCAGACCCGTGGCTGGTTCTTTACCTTACATGCCATTGCTGGTATCCTCTTCGATTCGGTATCCTTTAAAAATGTAATTGCTAATGGCCTTGTATTGGATAAGGAAGGCAATAAGATGTCGAAAAGACTAAACAATGCTGTTGATCCTTTTGAAACCATAGAAAAATATGGCCCTGATGCGCTACGGTGGTATATGATTGCCAATGCAAATCCATGGGATAACCTGAAATTCAATGTAGATGGTGTTGCAGAAGCACAAAGACGATTCTTTGGTACGTTGCATAATACCTACTCGTTCTTTGCACTATATGCCAACCTGGACAATTATCAGGGAGAGCAAGTACAGAAAGAATTTTATACTGAAAGTGATCGATGGGTATTATCCAGGCTAAACAGTTTGATCAAATTTGTTGATAAGGCATATGACGATTACGAACCTACCCGTGCAGCCAGGGCAATCCAGGATTTTACCATTGATGATTTGAGTAACTGGTATGTAAGGCTGAACAGGAAACGGTTCTGGAAGGGTGAGTATAACGATGACAAGATCGCTGCTTATCACACATTGTACACCTGTTTAATCAACCTTGCTCATCTGGCGTCACCAGTTGCACCATTTTACACTGATAAAATGTTCCATAACCTGAATGATGTTACCGGAGAATATGATTTTGAATCAGTGCATCTGTCAGAATTCCCCAAGGTGAATGAAGAGGCGATTGATAAGGATCTCGAAGAAAAAATGGGATTGGCCCAAAAGATTTCTTCATTGGTGCATTCAATGCGAAAAAAGAATAACATTAAGGTAAGGCAACCTCTTTCTAAAATACTTATTCCAGTGTTGGATGAAAGCTACAAGCAACATATCCAGGAAGTTGAGAAATTGATCCTGCATGAGATCAATACAAAAAAAGTTGAGTACCTTGATGATGGGGATGGTGTATTTGTGAAGAAAATAAAGCCTAATTTCCGTAAGCTGGGAAAACAGTATGGTCCAAAGATGAAGGAAATTACAGGAGCTATCAGCACTTTCCAGCAGGAAGATATTGCTGCTTTAGAGAGTACAGGACAATACGAACTACAGCTTTCTGATCAGACTATCACTCTTACGCTTGAGGATGTTGAGATTGGCAGCGAGGATATTCCGGGTTGGGTAGTAGCCAGTGAAGGTCAGGTTACTGTAGCTTTGGATATTGAAATTACTGAAGAGTTGAGAGAAGAAGGTTTAGCTCGTGATCTTGTAAACCGTATCCAGAATATGAGAAAGGATATGGGGCTCGATGTTCAGGATAAAATCCAGCTTGGTTTTGGCGATACAGATGACCTTGTAAAAGCAGCAATTAGTCGTTTTGGCGATTACATCTGTGTAGAGACACAAGCCAAATCATATGAATTGAAGGATAATCTACCTGATGGGACTGACCTGGAAATCGATCAGCACAAGCTAAAAATTAAAATAGAAGCATAGCGGATGAAGTATTACAAGTATTTTTTACTCACCATTAGTATACTCATCCTTGACCAGGGCAGCAAATTACTGGTGCATTACAATATGCACCTGTATGAAGAATTTAATGTGCTGGGAGATTGGTTTCGAATACATTATATCCTGAATGAAGGTATTGCTTTTGGGCTGAAAGTTGATTGGGCGTATAGTAAAGTAGTATTGACATTATTTAGGTTAGTTGCCTCTATTGCAGGTGTGTATTTGTTAATCAAATATGCCAAAGAGAAAATCCATCCTGGTGCATTGTGGGCAGGTGCCCTTATCCTGGCCGGTGCAGCTGGCAACCTGATTGACAGCATGTTTTATGGTATTGTTTTCGATAATGCCCCTTACGGTGCCCCTTTTGCCTTTTTAAATGGACAGGTGATTGACATGCTCTACTTCCCGCTTTTCTCTTTCAACTGGCCGGAGTGGTTACCTTATGTTGGTGGTGACAGGTTTCATTTCTTTAGTGCTATATTTAATATCGCTGACTCGTCCATTTTCATTGGGGTGATGATCCTGCTTATCTGGCAGAAAAAGTTTTTCCCTGAGAAAGAGAAGGCAATGGAAGAAGAAATAAAAAATGAACCATCCCCAGCCGAGGAAGATGCTGAATTGCCTCTTCAGAGTGTTAGTGATGGTGATGAAGAGACTGTTTAGTAAATTAGGAATGGGCAACGTAGTTGTCTAACCTTTGTAGCAATACATTATAAATTCATTAATAAACAGCGTAGCTGTGATACCTATGACACCTAATCTTTAACCTGCAAAATAGGTGTCACTCCGATGGAGCTTAACTATTAATTTTTGTTTCTTTTCTACAAAGGTATTGCTCCTATGGAGCAGTTAACCAT
>JBDLIU010000217.1:0-7610 GCA_039714715.1 Bacteroidota bacterium | reverse complement strand
TAATTCTACAGATTCAAAACTGTTTCCCTCTTCTGTTTTAATCATATGTATATAAGGATCGTGGTAATTTACCTCCCCGCCTTTTGCCACTACCTTGTCGATAATTTTTAAAGCGGGTGATTCACGTTCGTCGTCGATATTAGGTTTGTATGCCACTCCAAGAAACAAAATTTCACTACCGTTTACTGCTTTTTTATGCCGGTTAAGGGCAGTGGCAATTTTAATATACATATAGTGTGGCATCCGCATATTAATATGGCCTGCAGTATGAATCATACTCAGATCAAAATCAAACCTTTTGGCAATGTGTTCGAGGTAAAACGGATCGAGCGGTATGCAATGTCCACCCACGCCTGGTCCCGGATAAAATGCCTGGAATCCGAATGGTTTTGTTTTGGCTGCTTCAATTACTTCCCAGATATCGATATCCATTTTCCCCGATAGTAAGGCAAGCTCATTAATTAAACTGATATTAATTAACCTGTATGTGTTTTCCAGAATTTTCACCATTTCAGCCACCCGGGGCGAGCTAACCGAGTATATATTATCGATTGCAAATTTATATATGGCTTTTCCAATCTCAAGCCCGTCTTCATTTAATGCACCTAATACTTTCGGAGTATTTTTAGTCACATAATTTTTATTCCCGGGATCTACTCTTTCAGGGGAATATGCCAACCAAAAATCGTTACCGTGTTTCAATCCCGATTCCCTTTCAATAATTGGCAGCATAAAATCTTCAGTAGTTGTAGGATAGGTTGTACTTTCCAGGCTGATAAATGTACCGGCTTTCATGTTTCGTCCAATTTCCACACAGGCCGATTCAATATAACTCATATCAGGTTTTTGTAATTTATCCAGTGGAGTTGGAACACAAATCAGAAGGGCATCACACTCATTAATTCGTGTAAAATCAACCGTGGCATGAAAGGTAACATTTTCCACTACCTCACGCAAAGCAACATCCCTTACGTCTTTTATATAATTCTCACCACTATTAATCTTATTTACTTTTTTGTCGCTCTTGTCGAATCCAATTACCTTGACACCTGCTTCAGCAAATCCCACTGCGAGAGGTAAGCCTACATAGCCCAAACCTACAACACCAACAATCAGTTGATTCGATTCAATTTTATTCAGTATGTTTTCTTTATTACTCATTGTCTGTTAATTCTAAGAAATCGCCTGCAAATTTATACTTTTCTCCGGTTTCAGGGCAAACCAGATCGTTATTCAATATAGCCCCTGACCGGCTTACCCATCCTTTCTGCCTCGCCGGCACTCCAACCATTAGTGCAAATGGTTTCACATCTTCGGTTATTACAGCACCTGCGCCAATAAAACAATATTCGCCAAGAGTCACACCGCAAACAATGGTAGCATTGGCTCCAATACTTACTCCTTTTTTCACCAGGGTGGATTTAAACTCGTCTTTACGTTCAACTGTGCTCCGGGGATTTATTACATTGGTGAATACCATTGATGGCCCCAGGAAAACATCGTCTTCACAAATAACACCTTCGTAAACCGACACATTGTTCTGTACTTTAACATTATTGCCCAGCTTTACTTTACTGCCCACAAAAACATTCTGGCCCAGTACACAATTCTCTCCTATTTCAGCTGTACCCATAACATGGCTAAAATGCCATATTTTTGTTCCGGAGCCTATTTTGGCCCCATCGTCTATAATGGCTGTTTCGTGTTTGTAATATTCTTTTTTCATTATTGGATTTCTTTGCGCCTCTGCGGCTTTGCGAGAGAAATTTTCACGCTAAGACGCCAAGACGCTAAGTTTATAATCTGTTGACAATACGTGTTATACCATCTTTAATCAATTTCTCATTAAAATTAATAAGTAATCCCAGTTTAAGCCTGGTAATTTTTAAATAGGTGAGAAGTTGTTTAGGATGAACCGGTGCAATATTTTCAACCGATTTCAACTCTATTATAACTTTATTTTCAACAATCAGGTCAGCCCTGAATCCTATTTCCATTTTTATATCATTCCAAGTTAACGGAATAGCTTTTTGCCGCTCCACTTTTAATCCTTGTGAAGATAATTCATAAAACAGGATCTCTTCATAAACGGACTCCAAAAGCCCGGGGCCCAATTCAACATGAATATTATAACATGTATTTACAATTATTTTTGCAATCTCGTTTTCATTCATGTTTATCAATTTATCTTTTTCTTTGCATCTCTTCTCCTTAATATGGTATTTCTCTCGCAAAACCGCTAAGTCGCAAAGTTATTTCCTGCAATCTATCTTCGATATTGGTAATTGTATTTTTGATTAATATATCAGTTTTATAATCTTATTCCCATTTATGTTTATCAGCTTATTAAATTTTTCGCTTTGCGGCTTAGCGAGAGGATTTCCTAAAAAACTCTTTAATATTCTTCACAATATACCCCAATTGTTCCTCATCAAGTTCAGTATGCATAGGCAGCGACAATACCGTTTCTGCCAACTGCTCACTCACCGGGAAATCACCTTCCTTATATCCTAAAAACTTATATGCCTCCTGTAAATGTATCACCCCCGGGTAATACACCATACTTGGTATTCCCTTTATTTTTAAAAATTCCTGTAGCTCATCCCTTCTCTCTATTTTTATGGTATATTGATGAAAAGTATGTGTACTGTACTCCACCCGTTGCGGAATTTCAATACCTTTTATCCTGGCCAGATATTTGTCGTAGTATGCAGCAGCCTCCTGCCTTGCGTTAATGTGTTTATCGAAATATTTCAGCTTCACCTCCAGTATTGCTGCCTGCATGCTGTCAAGACGAGAATTCATCCCAATACGTTCATACTGGTATTTTGCTTTCATGCCGTGATTGGCAATGGAACGGATGATTGCAGCCAATTCCTCATTTCTTGCATAAACCGCTCCCCCGTCTCCAAATGCCCCCAGGTTTTTCGATGGGAAAAACGAGTTGCACCCCACGTGCCCGATTGTTCCTGCTTTTTGATTCATACCATCAGAGAAAATATAATCGGTTCCCAATGCCTGGCATGCATCTTCAACTACAAAAAGATTGTGTTCTTTTGCAATAGTCATTATCTCTTCCATGTTGGCGCTTTGCCCGTACAGGTGCACTGGGATAATTGCTTTTGTTTTCGTGGTTATTGCCTGCTCAATTTTTAAAACATCAATATTATACGTCTCCGGTTCAACATCCACAAACACCGGTTTTAATCCCATTAATACAGCTGTTTCAACTGTGGAAATAAAGGTAAATGGGGTGGTAATCACCTCATCGCCGGGTTGCAGGCCCAGAGCCATAAAAGCTATCTGTAATGCATCTGTACCATTTCCACAAGAAACAACATTGGTATTCAAATAAGCTGACAGCTTCTTCTCAAAATCCCAAACTTTTCCGCTTTTGATAAACCGGGTAGATTTTATCACCTCTTGTATGGCCTCATCAATCTCCTCTTTCATTGTGAGATACTGGCTGTAAAGATCTGACATGTGGATGGTTTGCATTTCTACGTTTCTTAAGTTCTCAATAAATCTTGTTTTGAAAATTAATATATCAAATTACTTATCGTTTGGCTGTATCTAAACTTTTATAAAAAAAGATACTATCTATCAAGTATACCATTCTAATATTCTTTTAATTCCCACGCCTAATCCTACAGCCGATTTCCATCCCAGTTCATCAAGCTTTCTTACGTCAGTAACCTTTCTCATGGTACCATCAGGTTTATCAGCATTAAAAACCAGTTCTCCTTTAAAACCTACTACCTCTTTTATTTTAAAGGCCAAATCTTTAATAGAAATTTCTTCTCCTGTGCCAATGTTTATGTGTGTGTTGCGAATTTCCTGTTTTCTATTCAATCCCCCTTCATCCCTCCTGACAGAAGTACGGGACAGGCTCTTCGTTAGGGGGGACGAGACATCTTTGAAATCAACCTTTTCCATAATAAATACACATGCATCGGCCATATCTTCACTCCAGAGGAATTCCCTGAGGGGCTTTCCTGAGCCCCAAATTTCAACCGAAACATTGTCCCTTGTCATTCCGAATCCCGGCTCACCGGGGGAGGAATCTGTAACAGACTTCTCCTCATTCTTCATAGAAATGACAATCCCATATTTTTTTAAGATTGATAAAATGTCTTCCCGGGTGCCTGTTCCATTTACACTTTCAATGGGTAGCTTATCCAAATCTATTCTTAACGCTTCCCAGTTATTATCTTCCAAATATTTACCAAGTAATATTTTTCTTAACAGTGCCGGCAAAACATGCGATTTCTCAAGATCGAAGTTGTCGTTAGGACCGTATAGGTTTGTTGGCATAACCGATAAAAAATTGGTACCGTATTGCAGGTTATAACTTTCACACATTTTTATACCGGCAATTTTAGCAATGGCATAGGGTTCGTTGGTATATTCCAGAGGGGCTGTCAACAGTTCAGTCTCGCTAATTGGCTGTTTGGCTTCCTTTGGGTAAATGCATGTACTCCCCAAGAACAACAATTTTTTTACGCCCGATTGCCATGCCTGATGGATTACATTATTTTGGATCATCAAATTTTTATAAATAAATTCAGCCCGGTAAGTGTTATTTGCAACAATACCTCCTACTTTGGCTGCTGCCAAAAATACAAATTCCGGTTTTTCCCGTTCAAAAAATGCTGCAGTTGCTTTTTGGTCGGTCAGGTCTAACTCTTTATGACTTGCCAAAACAAAATTGTTATAACCTTTTTCTTTTAAATTTTTTAGAATTGCAGAACCAACTAATCCTTTGTGTCCGGCAATGTATATTTTAGAAAATTTATCCATTATCGCCTTATTTTAATCTTCAAACTATTCTCAACAGGCTTATCTGAGATAAGAATTATGTAACCTCCTCCTCCGGCACCTGACAGTTTCCATCCCATCGCTTTATCTTTATAAGTATCAATGGTTTCAAGTATTTCATCATTTACCATATTTGGAAACATTTTAATCTGTGCTTCGAAAGATTGTGTAAAACCTTTCGCAAATCCCTGAAGGTCGAGATTATGAATTGACTCCCATACCTGCTCTGTGGCATTGGCAAGATTTCGTGAATTTTCTTTGTTTAAAACCGTGTTATCCAGCACATCAAATGAGCCTGATCTGGGACCTAAAGCCACGAGATAAATATGGTCCTCCAGCCACGAAAGCATCTTTTCATCTCGTGTACTTTTTATATTAACCGGCCAGTAATCACCATCGTAATAATATTTGTTTAAGCCAGGCATAACAATTCCCAGGGCATCCTGTGAACCGCTAACAAACTCAGAACCTGGGGGGTTCTCATAACAAAAAAGTGTTTTTGCCAGCTTTTCCCTGTCACCTTCCGGAACCTGATTTTGCCACAGTTCAATAGCCTTGTACCGGGTACTGGTTGACATGCCGCTACGGTCATTAAAATCAATCTCCGGCTCAATGCTGATGGTAATCACACTTCCCGGATGATGTTTTGAAACGTAAGGCTGATCGAGCCATCCCCCGGCTAAATCAATGCGATATGGAATTGTACATTCCTGCCTTAACATAGTTGTTGAACGTGTTGGCAACTGTCCTTTTGGAATTCGCCTGCTTATAATGTACTGCATCCGGTATTTTCGGCATAGCTCTTCCTTTAAATTGGAATGTCCATCTTCATTAACAAATAAAATATCCGGTTTTATATTTTTAATCTCACCTTCAAAGTCAATTATCCCGGAACCACTGTTAATAAATGCCTGCTTTACAAACTTTAAAGATTGTATCATATACAACCTTTCACTCTCTGGATTGACAGTTGGTCTTCCCTTTAATTTCATTATGGTATCATCAGATCCAATCCCCACATACAAATCGCCAAATTGCGAAGCTTCTTCGAAAAATGCAAAATGTCCGCTATGAAGCATATCATAACAACCGCTGACAAATACTTTCTTACTCATACAAAAAGGTGTTTGAGTTATCTGGTTGATTTCTTTTCACCTTCATAAGCTGTATATCTTTCTCCATCATATCTGCAGCCAGACCATGAACATCGTATTCCGGTTCCCAGCCCAGTTTTTCTTTTGCCTTTGTCGGATCGCCCAGCAAAATATCAACTTCAGTAGGTCGAAAATAATTTGGATCAATTTTAAGAATCTCTTTTCCAATCAAATCATTAGAAGGATTCTCTCCTACAATTGATTGGAAAACATTTGTATCTACCTCATTGATTATTCCGGTTTCATCTGTTCCTTCTCCCTTAAATGCCAAACCGATACCAATCGCCCGGGCAGAAATTCGAATGAAGTCGCGAACCGTTGTTGTTACACCTGTGGCAATAACATAATCATCGGGATTATCCTGTTGCAGAATCAGGTACATTGCTTGTACATAGTCTTTCGCATGTCCCCAATCTCTTTTTGCAGATAAATTACCCATGTAAAATTTTTCCTGTATACCCAAAGCAATTCTTGAAAGTGCCCTGGTAATTTTACGGGTTACAAAAGTCTCCCCTCTGATTGGCGACTCATGATTAAACAAAATTCCATTACTGGAATGCATTTTATAAGCCTCTCTGTAATTCACAATAATCCAGTATGCATATAGTTTTGCAACTCCATAAGGACTTCTTGGATAGAAGGGAGTAGTTTCAGATTGTGGAACTTCCTGTACTTGACCATAAAGTTCTGAAGTACTTGCCTGATAAATCCTTGTTTTTTTCTCTAAGCCCAGCAATCGTACTGCTTCCAGTATCCGTAACGTGCCAAGTGCATCAACATTTGCGGTATATTCCGGAGTTTCAAAACTCACTTTTACATGGCTCATGGCTCCAAGATTATATATCTCATCAGGTTGAGTTTCCTGAATAATACGGGTAATATTTAATGAATCGGTTAAATCGCCGTAATGAAGGATAAATCGCTGATTCTCCACATGCGGATCTTCATATATATGATCAACACGTTCGGTGTTTAACAATGATGATCTTCTCTTTATCCCATGAACAACATAACCTTTCTTTAATAATAACTCGGCAAGATATGCTCCATCCTGTCCTGTTATTCCCGTGATCAGTGCTACTTTTTTACTCATGTAATTTACATTAATACATTTAATAGAAGACAAAAATAATATAATAGAGATATAAGTTATAGATAATTATAACCATTATATCTTTTTGCTTTTGGGTTTAGTTTAAACTTTTATTGCGTTTACTAATCATCCTTTACATGTACACTTCAGCCCCATTGGGGTTTCATACTTCTACTGTTTAAATGTCAAAACTTATTGCATAAATATGGCTGGAATATAGATAATTGGTATAAAATTCCGCCTGATTCCCAATTAATAAACTCTAAAAATTATAAAATTAGTATATGGTTGAACTATAGGAACAATTAATTAAAATAACAATCTTTTAAAACTTTCTACTTTTACATCAAATACCAGGTCTAAACAATGAACAACCGCTTACCATCTTCCTTTTTCCTCCGCGGGGTACTGGAGGTTGCCCCGGAGTTGCCGGGAAGAACTCTTGTGCGCCGCTACGAGAATGGATCTGTTAAACGATTTATTATTACCGAAGTAGAAGCGTACCGGGACACAGAAGATTTGGCCTGCCATGCCAGCAAAGGCAA
>JBDLIU010000216.1:0-7627 GCA_039714715.1 Bacteroidota bacterium | reverse complement strand
TGTTTGCCACTTCTTTAGCAGAACTGTTACCAGAAAAATTCAATGTTTTTGAGTGCTGACATACGTTATTACAACTCGATGATTTCAACTGATGGATTAACCATAGTCTTAAAGCGGGTTAACTTTTCAAGACCCTTTATTTCATAATGCATGGGTACAACTTTTTCAGGCATAATCTCATTAACCATTTGGGCAGCATCGTCTTCATTCATGGTTAAGTTATCGCCACCAATTGGTATCAAAGCCACCTGAATGTTTTTAAGATGCTTCATTTCCGGGATATAATCTGTATCTCCAGCATGGTAGATTCTTAATCCGTTATCCAGGGTTAGAACAAAACCTACGTTTTCTTTTGATTTAGGGTGTGCTTTGATCCAAAGTAGAATCGATTTGGTGTTATATGCTGCAGTGGCCTCGCAGCTTATCCCATCAAGGTCCAGGTTGTCTCCTGGTTTGATGACCTGAATACTGTTCTCAATACCCTTTAGTTTCTTAGCAACTCCTTTTGAACATACAATAATAGTTTCAGGCTTTGTTGTTTTCTGAATATCCTTCAGGGAGAAGTGGTCAGGATGAGAATGCGTTAAAAAAATGTAGTCTGCTTTTTCGGAGGTGTCCACTTCTACAGGATCAATATAGATAACTTTATCACCTGTCATTATCTGAAAACTTGACGGGAAAAAGTGTGCTTTATTAACCTTAATCGCACCCCATGTTGTTAGTGTTATATTATCATCCAGCTTTATCTGTTGAGGGACGGGATTTCGCTTTTCACTTAAAGTAATTTTTACCATAGTACAACTTTGTATTAATATTAAAGTCAAACAAGATATTATTACTGTTAATTGAATCCTGGCAAAAAATATAATTATTGCCTTGTTCATGGGAACTCAGTTAAATGTTTTAACGTAGCCCATTATTGTATGGTTGCTATTACCTTACATTCTATTTCAATTCAAACCGGCATAAAATTGAATACTCCAACTTAATTTTTTCAAAATCAATATCCAACTCAGGTGCTCTTGAACCATAAAGTGAATCGCTTGCATATCCTCTTACAACTATGCTGTTTGAATTCATATTATCATAAAACCTTTGATCCTGTTCTAGAATATAGAGTGCTCTTCCCACACCCTGGTTGATTGCTTCTGCTAATAGCTGTGCCTTTTCTTTGGCTGCTTTAATTGCATTTATCTTAACTTCTTTTCTGAAATCAACAATTTTACTGTGATCTAATTTTTCAATCGAAATATTAGAAATCCCAATCTTTTCCAATTCAATGAAAACTCTGCTGGCAGTTTTTGCATCTCTTACTAATAGCTGGAATTCTTTAGAAAGTAGAATTTTGTCCTTTGCTAGGAGATAGTATTTAAAGTTACTTGAAATGTCTTTGACCATTAAATCTTTGGATATATCGATTCCAATCTCTTTAAGTTTGTCAGCCATCTTTTTCTCAAGCTCTGAGATTGGGATCTTGTTTTTATTGTCTTTTTCATTAATTAAGATTTGCAAATAAATAAGATCTGGTGAAATCTCCATTTCGGATTTTCCGGTTACTTCTATGTAATTCTGATCAATAAAATTTTTGTCGCCAGGTTGTGCAAAAGAAAAGAGCGGGACTAGTAGAGCTACTAAAAAAAATGAGTTTTTCATATGTAATATATTTTATGAATTAAAAACGGCTGAGCCAATAGTTAGTTGCCAATTGGCTAATACCGTTATTCCTGTTTGAGGCTATCTAGTTTTTTCTGTAGCTCCATTACAACGTCTGCTATACTATCAGCTCTAATCTTTTCTATTTCAGCTCGTATCTCCTGTTCATGTACTTTTTCCATCATAAGCATAACTTCTGTATGTTGCTGTATAGCATCTGCCTCACTTTGTTCAGCTCTTACTTTTTGGGCATAGGCAAAGAGCAACATTATTATATTGATGCCGACCAGGATTAAAATTAATATATTCTTCTTCATTTCGACTTGCTGTATCAGGTTACAATCTATTTATTAGATGCCTGACATTCCTTAAGTTGGTTTTCAAGATATATAGCTCGTTGATTTTCTTCTTGTGCATATGCTCGTGTCATTTCCGCTTTTCTTTGTTCATCATCCAGCATATACTTTAATTCCAGTGTGTTCTTCCTTTCAGCTATCACAGCTTCCTCTGCTTTAACAGCTTTTGATTTTTGATCATAAGCATACCACGAAGCTAATGCAGTGGTTACCGCTAGAATTATAATAATGATATTCTTTTTCATTGGGTTTAAATATATGTTAACTATACAACGAGATAATATTTCAGTTTACTAAATTAATCAAACTTTGCCTTCCCATTCTTTATAAAACTCTTCCAGAAAGATTTCCATAAAATCATGCCTGGTTTCAGCCATATTTTTGCCGGTCTCGGTATTCATCCTATCTTTTAGCAATAACAGTTTTTCATAAAAATGATTGATGGTAGGAGCAGTGCTGTTTTTGTATTCGTCTTTAGTCATATTAAGGTCAGGTTTAACATCCGGATTGTAGATTTCCCTATTTTTATGACCTCCATAATTAAAAGTTCTGGCTATACCTATGGCTCCTATGGCATCCAGCCTGTCTGCATCCTGGATAACATCCAGTTCGGGAGAGCTAAATGCCTGTTGATGGTTTCCTCCTTTGAATGAAATATACCTGATAATATTTTCAATATGATCGATTACAATTGCATCAACGCTCAGTGAATTTAAAAATGCCCTGGCTTTCTGAGGACCAATTTCTTCATCACCATTATTAAATTTCGAATCGGCAATGTCGTGTAAAAGAGCCCCTAACTCAACTACAAACACATCGACTTCTTCTGTTTGGGCAATATATTTTGCCAGTTGCCAGACGCGGTATATGTGCCACCAATCGTGGCCACCTTCGGCATTGGCAAGTTCCTTTTTTACGAAATCAACGGTTTTTTCAATAACATTATCATGATTCATCTTAATTACTTATTTAGACCTTTGGATTAGCGCATTATTTATCCATACTAATTTCCCATTCGGGGTGCCTCTTCAATTCATTCTCCAGATTTTTTTTAATCCGTAATACTTCATTGCTAAGAGAATCTAAACCCAAAGGATTTTGCTCCAGCGGATCGCTTGGTAAATGATAAAATTTTCCATCCTGGTAGAGTTTGTATTCCACCGTCCTTGCAAATTGGTTCCTGTATTGACTCACATTGGCGCCCCACTTTGGATCATAATGCACAAAAGCTGTTTCCCTGGGGGTATATTCCTGATCTAATAGTAAGGGATAAAAACTATGGCCGTCTGTGGTTACTTCCTTTCCGACTATGTCAGCGAGGGTAGGGAAGAAGTCACTAAACTCAATTATTCCATCAAAAACACTACTTTCCTTAATCATGGTCGGCCATTTTGCGATCAAAGGAACGAGCGTGCCTGCATCAGTTGTATTTCCCTTACCTCCTTGAATAATCTTGCCATTGGTTCGGGAATAAATAGTAGGATGAGTTCCATTATCTGCTGTAAAAATCAACAGGGTATTTTCTTCGATATTGAGTGCCTTAAGTTGATCAGCAATCTTCCCCACAATTTTATCGGTATAAGTAACCATATCTTTGAAATAGGTAGTATCATTTCGATACCTTTCATTCTGATCCTGCCAGTTATCTGAATCAGGTGTTGGAACAAAAGGATCATGTACCAGTACCATGGGATAATACACAAAGAAGGGCCCATCCTTTTTTCGTTCTATGAAATCTAAAATGAAGTTGGCAAAAATATCAGGACCGTAATCATCGGTATTCCTTTCCAAAAGTTCACCATTCTGTTCAATTAAGGGATTAGCAAACCTTTCACCTTTACTTCTTTCCTGTGTAAGTTGCCACAATGAATACTCGTCAAATCCAAACTGGTTGGGACGTGTAGCATCGTTCCAGTCAGTTAATATATCTTTATAGGACAAGCCGTTTAACTGCCATTTGCCGGCTATGCAGGTTGAATATCCGGCATCTTTAAAAAGATTGCCAAAAGTATATTGCCCAAGATCCAGGTGCCCGAAATATTCATAATTTCTATAATTATATTTCCCAGTCATGATTTTCACCCTGGAGGGTGTGCAAAGTGGTTGTGCAATACAGGTTGAGAACTGAATTCCCTCTGATGCCAACTGGTCGAGATTTGGAGTTTCATATGACTCTGAGCCATAGGACCCAACACATTCATACCCCATATCATCCGCCATTATTAATATGACATTTGGCAGGGGAGTGGTTTCATTGGGATTGCATGAAATCAGAAAAACCGATAACAGGAGTACAGTTGTACTAATGAGAGTTTTCATAAATCAATCACTTTAGTTTTACCGGATTTAACCAGAATTAGTAACTATTCAATTTTATTTTATTATAGCTGAATATAATACACTCTCCAATTTGGCATACTGCTTCGGATCACCTCTCCTGACAACCATTTTACCACAATTGGTAGCTTCGTCATAGTCATACACCTGGTAGATGTAGGTATGATCATTTTCTTCCAATCGCTGTCTTAGTTCTTCACTTACCTCAAAAGGAGTAAACGGACTACCTGTAGAGACTACCACATAGATGTGTTTATGCTGACCATCGAACTCGAAGCTTTCTATCTGAGTAATTTCTTCAAATGAATATTTTACCAATGCCGCTAGATCATCTTTGTCCGCATGCGCCAGCATATATTGTTCATATCGTATTATGCCATCCAATACTGTGTTATATAATAACTCAGCAACGGGTTCCCCCGGCTTACTTTGAGAGAATTGAGCATTTTCAGGTAAAATATTGAATAATTTATCTTTAAACAGGCTCAGATCAATTTTACCATTCCAGATATAATCTACCACACCCATATAAATAGGTTCTAATTCTTTAATGAACTCTTTGCTGTATTCCAATATTTTATCCCATCCAACACTTTCTCCTAAATCCTGGTCTATTCCCGTATAGCAATTAAACTGCTCCGTATAGTAATCAAACTTCCTGATATCGTAGTTACTCAACTTATGTGTTCCTGACCTTAAGCAATCAAGTTTAAATACAAGTTTGCTGGCTTTTATGTCAATTCCCACACTGAAAAACACTTGTTTATCGGCATGCTTTTTATGTTTAAGCTTAGCCCATGTGAATGACTTGTAATAACCAGCCACTTGCCAGTAACGTTCTCGTTCAATCACGTAACCTGCTGGCAAAACTTCTTCGCCCCACTGGTTAGTTGGATGCATGATATATTCTGCAAATTCGTTTCCCACGGTTTTGAGAGACTCATCCGTTGCCTTGTAGGCCTTCCCGGCATACTTTGCCAATTGTGACATGCTACTCCAATTAACAAGTCCACTGCCGGTAGATGGTGCGTTTTGCTGAGGCTTGATGTGATATTTAACAGAATCTGAAATACTGTCAATATCACGCTTTAAGTCATGGTCATTATAGAATTTAATCAGCATATCATCCAGTTGACTATGTTCTACACCATTCCCAAACACAGCTTTTGTTTCCATTAGTATCTGGTACTTATTATAGTGAAGGAATAAAAGCTGCATTGGCACAAATTCCAGTTGACCGTTGATCGTGGCTGTGATAAAAATTTCGGCCTGTTTAAAAGCATCAGCATATACTTCGGGTTGTGCATCCCGAAGCAATATGCTGTTTTTTACCTTTCTTAATAAAGATTGAGTTAGTTCTTGCATTTTAATAGTTTTCGTAGAATGCCTGAATGTTCCTGGTTACATCATTATAAAAATATTCACTCAGGAGATTAAAAATTTCATCCCTGCTTGGTGCAGGTTGTTCTTTCTGCTTTGTAATTTCTAACTGTTCTGCTGATAAAGCACGTTCATCACCATTGAAATGACCCCACTTCGACACCCATACATGCTCTGCCGGGAATACATCTTCTTTCAACACACGGTTATTAGGCCCCTCTGAAATGGTAAGAGACATTTTTGCTGAAGAGGTTATAGTCTTTTCATAGACAGTAAGGGTTGCCTTTACTGTTGCATATATATTTAACCACTCCGGAACAGTTGGATTGTCTAGATTAGTTGGAGTAGGGTTTGTGTCATCACCTGGTAATTTATCATCGGTAGGAGGCGGAGGTGGAGGTGTGGGGTCAACAGGAGGTTGCTCGCCACCGGTCTTACATGCACCTACATAATCGCCATGGTCTAGGTGAGTTTGTAATGATGCCTGATCAACCTTAATAGTCTGACCATCATGACAAATGGTTATTTTAACCTGTCCGCTTTCTATGGTTACATCACCTTGTGTTTGATCCGGGGCTACAGTACCACCTGAGCCTGTAAATGCAGGATTTTTAATTCTCGCAATTACTACACTGTCTTTGGTAACCTGCTCAACAAGTTCTCTCATATAGACATTTCCAATGTTGAAATCCTGGTATCGAATAGTCACCACATGGTCTGGTTGCATGCCAAGTTTAACCATTTCATCAGGATTGTAAAACTCTACAAAACTTCTCTGGATTTCTTTGCTGTGAAGAAACTCATCAACCTTGTTTCTGAAATAGTTACCACTTACCGCGAAGGCCTCCGGTAATGCATCCTGCTTCACCATCACAAATAATGTTGCCATAATCCTGGCTTCCTCCATTTTTTCGTTGGTGTCTTTATAGTTTGCCACAAAAGATTGTGCTTCTTCGAATTTGGCATAGGCCAGCTTAGCATCTTCCCTTGTGTTTTTCTTCAGGAAGTCCAGGCCCACCAGGTATGTTTCCTCCGCAGCATTCTTTTTCACCTCGTCCATCTTGGCATAATAGTTCTTGGGTTGAGGGACTACCTTTAATGCAGCAGGTGATCTAAGTATCTGCTCATACATGTTATTGACCATATTGTAATTAGCCAATATCTTTTTCCACTTATCAGAACTATTGGAGAGCATTAAGTTATCATTGCTCAACTCGATTGTTTTAAGTGCAAGAGGGTAGGCTTGCTCGAGTGATTCTGCCGCTTTTTTGTTATTCGGACTTTTCCTAAGCTTTTGTGCTGATTGAAGCACTGACTGGTAATAGTTGCCGTGTTCAAAAGCTTTCTTTCCTGATTTACAGCTTTCGAAAACGAGAGCAAGTATCAATAAAATAATAATGGAGTAATGTCTTTTCATAATTGTTGTTGTTTTATTTTTCTTGAAATGCCGTTGGCAACGCGCTTTTCGGCAGTATTTTTAATAGTAGGGGAAGCGTTAAAAAACTTCCCGGTAAAGCAATAATTACAAAGGTTGGTAACAACTTAAGGATATCAATTAGTTGCGCCCGTACTTTAATTTGTTCTTCTTCTGTTAGCTCAGCCTTTGTTGATTTTACTAAAAGATCCATTAACTCTTTGCTTTCCCTTATCTCTTCACCAATTTGGTTTTTGTTTTTGTCCATGACTTTTGACATCCGATCTACAAATCTTGACCGAATATCATCAAAAGTGTTTTTGGATTGAAGGAAAGGGATATTACCCCAATTGGATAAAACAAAGCTTTCTATTGCTACCATGCTGGTTTCCAGCTCATCTCTGGATAAGCCAAGTTCATCGGTTAATGTGCCAATAAATACTCTTTCTTCTTCGGTTACAATCTGGTCAGCCCAAATGGTAAGAAT
>JBDLIU010000215.1:0-7716 GCA_039714715.1 Bacteroidota bacterium | reverse complement strand
AATAATTAACAGTTTCTACTGGTATTAGATGATCATTTGTTCCCAAAAACAAGATGGTTGGTGGTGCACCTTTCCTAATATTGTGAAGGGGCGAAAAGATTTTGTAGGCATCACAAATTCGATCATACCCATAGCCACCCGGACCGTTGTCAATCACTGGATTAAAAAGTATTAAAGCATTAGGAATACAGCTTACTGACAAGTTATCTGTAGATTCATTATAATCGTCTATTAGTGCTGTAGCAGCGGCAAGATGTCCTCCAGCTGAGCCACCGGCTGCAACAATCTCAGACGTATCAATGTGAAATTTATCAGCATGTTCTCTAATATATCGAATAGCTGATTTCGCATCTTTCAATGATTCAAATGGTGTAGTTTGTTGTCTGCTTTTAACTCTGTAATCAACAAGGAAACAAATCATTCCTCTTTGAGAAAAATATTTGGCATGTGGTTCAAACTGCTTGATAGTGCCCCCATTCCAACCACCTCCAAAGTAGAAAACAATTGCAGGGTATTCTTTTTCTGAATCAATTTTCTCTGGATGGTATACATCCATAAATAATTTAATCGTATCAATCTGCTTATATCGTATTTGATCTTGAGAATAAGCAAATGAATAAGCAATTAATGAAATCATTAAAGAGGTCAAAATGTGTTTACTATGCATCACACTTTATTTTATTAATTGTTAACGCCAAGTATATGATGCGCTTTGATGCATCAAATACATTATTGTTGATTCGTTGTTTTAACAACAATTATAATGTAGTCGTAATTTCTTTTATATCCTGTTCTTTCTTTTCGTCAAGTGCTATGTAAACAATAGCCTTTCCCATTTTAGAAAAATCTATACTCTTCACATCCAATCTCCTGACTCGTCTGTTATGTTGCGTATGATAGTTTAATGTTAAATCCTTAAGGTTCCATGCCACAGTCCATATTGTGGATGCCCTCATTAGATCGTTATTATTTCCATGTCCTGAACCCTCCGCAGCATCAGGCCCGAGAGGGAGTTGGAAATTATCAAGAATTCGAAAAGCCTCATATATCCCTTCTTCTGCATTTTCTAAGGGTCGTGCAGTTTGAGTCCAGGTAACAGCTCTTACAAATCTTGATGGAGGAGTATTGTCTCCCGGTAATCCTAATAATCCCGAACCTGCTCCTGTTGCTCCAAGTTCAATTCCTTCTTCCAGTTTTTTTGTGGGAAAAGCATTTGCCGATAGATTAACAAAGTTCTGTAAATTCGTCATATGCCAATCGTAATTTGGTGCATTTGTAATTACACCAAGCGGAGCATCATGTATTTTGATCTCTCCATAGTTGTACTCTATTACGATTGAATTTCCAGTTGCATCTGTAACCATCCAGTGCATTCCGGGAACCAAGCCAATAGATTCTTCCATAACTCCTACAACGCTTACTTTTGGCATTCCCTCTTTCACTTCTTCAACATTTGCAAATTGAGATAAGATATAATTTGCAACATCTTGACCTGAAATCGTATTAGAAGATTCCGAGTCCTTATATTCAGGATATTGTGTAAATTCCGGATGATAAAACATTCCTAATGCCAAGCCTTTTTCATTTATCCCATCGGAAATATAACCGTCTCTTATAGCTGGCATATCTAGCCCTACAACTCCATACTTCACTATATATTCTTTTCCATTATTACCATCAGGAGTTAATCCTGTATACGTATATCCTCTAGGAACAATAGTAATTCTTGTATTTAGGTCAAAAGCTCCCCATTCCATACTTCTGCCATAAATCACACCTCCGTCCTTAGCTATTTAACGGAATCCTGTACAGGCATCGGTATTAACACTTCCTATCAATAAGAAGAATGCTACTACTGAAAATTTGATTGAGTTTTTCATCTGATGAATTTTATAGTTAATTTCAATGTACATAACTCTCTACAATGAATGCCAACGGTTTGGTGTGTGAAAAGTAGCCGATTTAGAAGCTCAAATCTTTCAATTAATACAGATTATTGAAATTTTATTTAGAAAGTTTCACAGAACTACTTGTATTACGATATACCTGTAGCAAACTATCCATTTCAACAATTTTTTCTGGGTAGTTTTCATATAAGTTGACACGTTGTTCAGAATCATTCTTCATATTGAAAAGCACTCCCTGTGTATCAAAGTCTGTATATCCTGTGAGTTTTTTAAATGATTCCGGCAATTCTCTATGCCCCCCAGATTTATCATTAATATAGAGCCAATCTCCTTTTCGGACACCCCACTTACCTGCATACGTGTTATGTATAGTAGCTTCCCGAAGAGGAGACCTATATTCTTCACCCTTAATAAGGGCTGAGAGGTCGTAACTATCAGGAGCTGCGGTTTCTGGTAAGTCTATTCCCGTTATATTTGCGAGTGTGGCCATAATATCTATCTGCGAAATTACCTCGTTTGAAATTGAATTTGCTTCAACCTGACCTGGCCATTTAATTATGAAAGGCACATGATGTCCGCCTTCCCATACATCCCGTTTGAGACCACGAAAATTACCCATACTAAAATGTCCATACTTTTCCGCTCGTTCCCATGCATAAGCTTCCGTACCATTATCGGCACTAAAAATAATGATGGTATTGTCTTCCAGACCTTTCTCTTTAATCGCTTTCAAAACCTGTCCTGCTACCCAGTCCGTTTGAACCATAAAATCACCATAGCCACCAGCTTGAGACTTTCCATCAAATTCATCGTTTGGAATGATTGGGGCATGGGGAGAGGGTAAAGGAAAATAAAGAAAGAAGGGTTCATTCTCATTACGTTTATTTATCCATTCAACAGCTTTTTTCGTCAGTGTAGGTAAAACTTCATAAGGGTTCCAGCCTTTCATCTTTGGTCCGGGTCGAAATTCCCAATTTCCCTCTTTTGTATCATAACCTGTATTGTTAATATCCATAACTTCAGTTGGCATCTCAATAATTCGATCATTTTCAACCCATGCGTAAGGAGGGAAGTTGATGGTGCCGTCTCCAAAGTAGTAGTCGAAACCCCTATCTAATGGACCTCCGGTAATAGGTTTGTTCCACTCTATTTCTTCGGGAAGGTAAAACTTTCGCATTGCACCCCATTGCATTACTTCTCCTGATGGTGTATTTTTTAATTCCCAATCCCATCCCAAATGCCATTTACCAATGCAGGCAGTAGTGTAACCTTTCGTTTTTAATATCTGAGGTAAGGTGATGTCAGTATCTTTGAAAAAAGGTGTGCCAAAGGAATTTACAATGCCATGTTGCCTGCGCCAATGATAAGTTCCGGTAAGCAATGCAAATCGACTTGGAGAACAAATGCCGGACGAGCTGTGTGCATCGGTAAAGCGCATACCTTCTGATGCGAGTTGATCAAGATTTGGAGTCGGAATTTTCGAATTTGGATTCTGGCAATTAAGGTCACCATAGCCCATATCATCTGCATAGATAATGACAATATTTGGCTGTATATTTTCTACTTTCGAACAACTTGCAAATATTAACCCTGCAAGTAGTAACGATACAATTATTGGTGTTTTCATGTATTTGTCTTTATATAAATTGTACTATGTTATGATATTTCTTTAGCTAAAGTTTATTTGGCAATGAATGCTAACGGCTAGAGTAAATGCCTGTATGCCAGATGGCCTATATTTTTATCAATGCGAGATTCTCTTAGTTGTAGTTGGTTTTAGGATGCAAAAAGTGTGACATGCAAATGGAGTTTACCTATGTTAGCGGGCGTTTGTTCTATTATCTATTCTTTTTGGTGGTTTCTAGTTTGATTTTACAAAAATTTACTTTGAGGTTTTAATACAAATTAAATCAGAGTTTTAGATCAAAAGATTCTTCTGAATTCTTATATTATTGATTTATATATTAATTATGAGTTTAAAGTTCTCAAAACTTATTGGTAGGGATAGTAGATTATAAGCCTTTTCGATGGTAGAGCAAAATTCACGCTTATAATTCATTGACCTAAAAAAAAGCTCAACGTAAGCAGTTTCATTTGGCTGATCTACAAGGTAGACACCCAGTTTTTGATTGTCAATATTTTTAAAACTGTCTATTAATGATTTCATTTCTCTTATTCTATCTGGTTTAAAATCAAATGAACAATCTCGCATGTCGGTTAATTGGTAATGTACTTCAGGAAAATCTTTTTCCTTCCTGAATTGTTCAGCAAGATTAAGAAGTTCTTCCATCGATTTCACCCCAGGCGATAACTTTGAAATACCAAAATGAATTTCTGGATATATTTTATACCGGTTTTGCATAATAATATATTTTGTTTTCTTGATTCAAATATTGAGTTATTCGTAGAACAAAATTAAGTATCAGTAACTCTCAAAATTAAAATGACCGCTAATGCAGCGCTAAACGTAGTTCCGCCACTGAGGGCGCATCTGCTGAGCTTGTTCAGGCAGACCCAGGAGCCCGCAATTGCGGAATAAAACCGTAGCGAACCGAAGCTCGTGAGGCGAAGCCGAACAACCGAAGCTCGTGAGGCGAAGCCGAACAACCGGAGCTCGTGAGGCGAAGCCGAACAACCGGAGCTCGGCGGAGCCAATTGCGTTTAACAGCATGTTCTGGAACATTTAAATATTGTTGATACAAGTTAAGACCTTAATCTCAATTATTGTGTGATTTTAAATGCGATTTTGTTTAGCGCTGAATTCAGGCGCATGACAATTACCAATAACACATACACATTGTTGTGGCTAGTTGTTATTTTACATCTTTTCCCTGTTCACGAAAAAATAGCTCAATATCGATCTTAATAATAAAAATGATGATTTTATTTGGTTTATATTATAAACTACTTTATATTTACGTCAATTTTAACTAAGATCCTCAAACAAATGGACAAAACACATTTGACACCAGAACAAAGTCTATTGTTGATATCGAAAACAATAGAAGAGACGAAAGAACGATTCAAGGAATACGGCCACGTATTTGTATTCTGGGGCACCTTGACGGTGATTGTATTTGGGAGCCAGCTTGTGCTTTCACTTTTGGAATTATATAAATATACCATGCTACCGGTATATTTATTTCCAGTAGGAGCTATTATTACTGCCATTTGGGCCTGGAGAGATCATAAAAAGGAGAATAAGCCTAAAACATTCATTGGGAACATTTTACAAAACATAGGTTGGATAATCGGAATGAACCTTATGATAATGGGCTTTCTCTTTTCGGATAAACTTGGAGATGCCATTGGCCCGGTTTTTATAATTTTGTTTGCCCTGATGATCATTGTTTGCGGATTATCTATAAAATTCAGGCCTCTTACCATTGGAGGAGCAATAGTAAATTTAATAGGGCTCGGTTCTTTCTTGCTTGATAGTAACTATCATGGAATTAGTTTGATGGTAGGAGCAGTAATAGGTATGATTATACCAGGAATTTTACTTAATATAGCCCGGAGAAAAGAACATGTTTAATGATTTAGATCCAATACTGCACTCACAACTGCGATTATCGATTGTATCCATATTGATGTCGCTCGATGAAGCTAACTTTAACTTCATCAAGGATGAAACTCAGGCTACATCGGGTAACCTAAGTATCCAAATTAAAAAACTGCAGGAGGCAGGGTACATCAAGGTGAAGAAAACCTTTAAGAACAACTATCCAAATACTTCTCTTTCAATTACCAGAAAAGGAATAGAAGCATTTGAAAATTACGTGAACAATTTGAAGAATTATATCAATCCTAAATAATTTTTTTATCATTTTAGTTTATATAATAAACAACTTTACAATCTAAGAATATGAAAAATATACTGATTTCTTTAGTGATTTCCATCCTGATAGCAACAGGATGCTACGCACAGAAAACTGCGTCTGAACAAGCTGATAATTCGGTTCTAAACTTCTATCGGCAGTACAGTTCATTTACAGATCCGGGAGAATATGCCTATTTGTATGATAATCTTCCTGATTCCTTGCCAGCGCTTTGCAGCTTAATCAAATCCCAGTTTATTCATCCTTTTGGTGAATTGAACAGATATCGTGAACAAATTCCCAAAGAGAGATGGAATGAGATGTACAGGTACCCCAGCGTAAAATCCATTCTGGAAGGCCTGGTATCCTATGACTCCTCTGGTTTAACGAAAGAAAGGAAACCTGAGGATCGACTTGTACTGGGGTGCCAGCAGAATGCAATATTACTGGTATCGATATTAAAGTATCGTGGAATTCCTGCCAGGGTACGATGCGGACATGTGACTTATTTAATACCTGATTTTCATACAAGTCATACCATATGTGAAGTGTGGAATGAAGATGAAAACCGTTGGATGCTGGTGGATCCCAGTACAGACAGGATTGATTTCAGTCATGAAGAATTTGACTTCAGCTACGATGTTTGGTTACAAATGCAAAACGGGGAAATCGATCCCGACCAATATGGCATACCCAACAGATATCCCGGATATATTTCGATAGTAGGGAAAGTTAATACAGATCTGGCATCCGTATTGGGAACCGAATATCCAGTCAATCAATATGCACCAATGTTGGAATATGCTATTGAAAACGATAATCAATTAACAGCAGAGCATATAGAAACGTTAAATAATATTTGCGAATTAATGAAATCGCTTGATGGTGATAATATTTCTAAATTACAGGAAATATACTCTAGCACTCCTGAAATTCAGATGACAAAGACATTCGAATCGATTTCTGAAAATTAGCTGCGCTGAACTCGCAAGCTCAGTTCGCATATTCACTATAGCATTTGTTATCCGCCTTCGATCTTATTCTAAATGTTTTAGCCTAATGTTCTTGTACCAAACTTCATAGGGTCCGCCCGAATGTGCCTGTAAACAAATACTTCCGTTTAAAGGTACATTGCCTTTTTCAGTGAATTTTGCTGTTGTAACTCCATTGATTTTAATTTCAATATCAGGTCCATTAGCCTTGATATGGATCTCATTCCAGCCAAAGGGATTAATAATTTCCTCAATTAGTTGTCTATCTGCCACTTTAAAAATTATGGCTGGAAAGATATCTGGTCTTGGGTATCGGGAAGTATCGGCCCTGTTCTCGTCTACCAAACATCCCCAAAGTGGATAAAGACCAGATGTATCCTCTGGTGTAAAATCAGAAAATATAGGTATTGCACCAGCATCAATATATCCAATGTCAGCTTGATAGCCCATTACTTCATTTGAATTGGGTACGCGTTTAGCTCTAAAACTTATTCCCCCATTAATATTTAAGTCGTTACCTATAAACTTAGCTGACAATTTCAAATCAAAATTTTCATATTTCTGTTCCGTACATAAATAGTAGCTTTTTTCTAGTGGCTCTTTTAAGTTGCCCCCAACTATAGCTCCCTCCTCCACTCTGAAAACAGTATTAGATCCTTCCCAACCTTCAAGGGATTCTCCATTAAACAATTTAAGTTCGTCCGAATTACCGCAAGACATAAATAATAGACTGGTAAAAAGGAATCCCGTTAGTTTTACAAAGTTTTTGAACATCATTCTAGTTTTATTGTTGATAATGCAGCGCTAAACGTAGTTCCGTCACTGAGGGCGCAGTCTGCTGAGCTTGCTCAGGCAGACTCAGGAGCCCGCAAGTACAGAATAGAACCGTAGCGAACCGAAGCTCGTGAGGCGAAGCCGAACAACCGAAGCTCGTGAGGCGAAGCCGAACAACCGAAGCTCGTGAGGCGAAGCCGAACAACCGAAGCTCGGCGGAGCCAA
>JBDLIU010000214.1:0-7730 GCA_039714715.1 Bacteroidota bacterium | reverse complement strand
AGTGTGAGCAATTCGTTTGGCGGCAACTACTGGCACCAGATGCTGGTTCAGAAAGGATATATTATTGTGACCATTGATGGCAGGGGCACAGGTGCCCGTGGAGCGCAGTTTAAGAAACAAACATACAAGCAGCTAGGTAAACTGGAAGTAGAAGATCAGATTGCCGGAGCTAAATACCTTGGCAGTTTACCGTATGTCGATGCCAACAGAATTGGTATTTGGGGATGGAGCTATGGAGGATATATGTCCTCACTGGCCCTTTTAAGAGGAAATGATGTGTTCAAGGCAGCCATTGCTGTTGCCCCGGTAACATCCTGGCGTTATTACGATACTATTTACACAGAACGATTCTTAAGTACCCCTCAGGAAAATCCATCCGGATATGACGATAATTCTCCAAACACTTATGCTAAAAACCTGAAAGGCAATCTCTTGCTTATTCATGGCACAGGAGATGACAATGTACACTATGCTAATGCAGTAGCCCTGGCAGACGCATTAATTGCTGAAGGCAAGCAATTTGAATGGTTTTCTTATCCTGACAGGGCCCATGGTATCAGGAAAAGAAATGCAAGAGTGCACCTCTATACAATGATGACTGAGTTTATATTAAATAATTTATAGGCATAAATAACTTCACTATGAAAAGACGAGATTTTATTCAGTTAACAGCAATTGGAAGTGCTGTTCCTCTGCTTACTGTCAATGCTTGTACATCAAAAGAAAAGACAGAAGCTGAAAAGAAAGCAGGCAATATAAAGTTTGAACTGGAAGAAATAACGGTTGAGGAACTGCAAACTGCCATGGTAAAGGGGCAATATACTTCGCGAGAAATCTGTGAATTATATTTAGAAAGGATAAATGAGGTCGACCAGTCAGGTGAGGGGCTCAATTCAGTTATTGAATTAAATCCTGATGCTCTTGGCACAGCCGACACTCTTGATAAAGAAAGAAAAGAAGGGCAAGTAAGAGGGCTGCTTCATGGCATCCCTGTAATGGTTAAAGACAATATAGACACCGGAGATAAGATGATGACTACTGCCGGTTCCCTTGCCCTGGCAGGTAATATTGCTAAACAAGATGCTCATATTATTAAAAAATTGAGAGAAGCAGGAGCTGTTTTACTTGGCAAAACTAATCTAAGTGAATGGGCTAATTTCAGATCTACAAGATCATCAAGTGGGTGGAGTGGTCGTGGTCGTCAGACCAGTAACCCCTATGCCCTGGATCGAAACCCTTGTGGTTCAAGTTCCGGTTCAGGAGCAGCCGTTTCGGCCAATCTTTGTGCCATAACAATAGGTACTGAGACTAACGGCTCTATCATTTGTCCCTCTTCTTCCAATGGTATTGTTGGCATAAAACCCACTGTCGGACTATGGAGCAGGACGGGAATTATCCCCATTTCTAAAACACAAGACACAGCAGGTCCAATGGCAAGAACAATAGCTGATGCAGCTGCTTTGTTAGGTCCTTTAACCGGTATTGATGAAAATGACGAAAGAACAAGGGAAAGCGAAGGGAAAACCTATACGAATTATACACAATTTCTTGACAAGGATGGACTTCAGGGTAAACGAATAGGCGTACTACGAAGTTCTTTTGGTTTCCATGAAAAGGTTGACCAGGTCATGGAAAATGCCATAGAAGCAATAAAGTCAGCCGGGGCCATTATTATTGATCCCGTAGAAATTAAATCTCGCAGGGAATATGGCCGAGCAGGTTATGATGTTTTATTATATGAGTTTAAAGATGGTTTAAATAAATACCTGACAGCTGCTGATGGAAAAGTTAAATCACTCGCTGAACTAATTGCCTTTAATAATGATAATCGAGATCAATCGATGCCTTACTTTGAGCAAGAAATCCTGATTGATTCTGAGGAAAAAGGAGATCTTGATTCTCCTGAATACAAAGAAGCATTAGAAAAAGTGCTACGTCTTTCTCGTGAGGAAGGTATTGACGCCACCATTGCAGAGCATACATTAGATGCAATAATAGCCCCTTCAAAAGGACCCGCCTGGCCGATCGATGTAATAAATGGAGATCACTCCAGAGGAGGCAGTTCCTCCGCAGCTGCCCGTGCCGGATATCCTAATATTACTGTACCTGCAGGTTATATTTTTGGACTTCCGGTTGGTATATCAATGTTTGGCACTGCCTACCAGGAACCAAAATTAATTGCAATGGCCTATGCATTTGAGCAGGCGACTAAAATTCGTTTGGCCCCTACATTACCTAAAACACTTATTCTCCCATAAATCATCAGGAATGTTGATAACCATGTGGATAAACCGGTGCATAACTATGGTATAGAAAGGTGCATAAGTTGTAGATAACTAATGTAAAAAAAATTTGGCAGGGAGAGAATAGTTGAATTACCTTAGTATCACCAAGCGAGGGAAAAACAACTGGAAGTAAGATTCCAAACAAGTTGAGCGCTTCACTCCATAGGTAGCACAAAAGACTGGCAGTAGCAATACTGAAAGTTGAAACAGCGAAGCTGCAAAGTGCAATGACCTAATAGGTGGTTGATTGAAAAGTCAGCAATTGAGAGTGGAGAAATTAACAGCGTTAGACCTCTACGATGCAGTACTTCGGTACGGTTAAGTGGGGAGAAGTTGAAACAGTAACTTGGCACAAATTAACTGCTACGGTAGTTAAGGCGTGAAGGCGGATGTGATTCGAAAGAGTTGCATCCGCCTTTGTTTTTAACCCGTTTTAATACATTTTTAGTTATGATTATATTTCATTTATTTGATTTGTAATTCAATATGTAAAGGGTTAACCCTGACGGGCACATACCAGACAGCCTAAATTGGTTAATATTAATATCCATCAATACCTCTTGTTAAATCGAATTTGATAAATTGTACTCCTTCAGGGTTCTGCCATTTATAACATTTTTGTGCTACCTCTCCTGCATTATCCTATATTTGGGGCTTCATAATTCAAAATTTCCTCTATGTCATTCGAAAACATTATTCAATTCATCTACAACATGGTTTGGGGTGAAGATATTTTCTCGTATTTCCCAATATTAATTGTACTAACACTTGGAGCAGGGTTCTATTTTTCTATTGTAACTCGATTTTTACAGGTTCGCCATTTAAAAGAAATGCTCAGCCTCTTGTTTAAAGGGAAATCATCAGATAGAGGTGTTTCCTCATTCCAGGCATTCGTTATTGCAATTTCAGGTCGTGTAGGTACAGGAAACATTGCTGGTGTTGCAACTGCCATTGCGTTAGGTGGCCCAGGCGCCATATTTTGGATGTGGGTAATTGCTTTCCTGGGATCGGCTACTGCATTTATTGAAGCTACCTTAGGCCAGATATATAAAACTGTTAAAGATGGAGAATATAGAGGTGGCCCATCTTACTATATTGAAAAAGGCTTGAACTTGAAATGGTATGCCGTAGTATTTGCAATTGCAACAATTCTAAGTATGGCATTCTTTCTCCCTGGAGTTCAAGCAAATAGCATATCAGCCAGTATGGCAACGGCATTCAATCTTAAGAATATTGAGGTGATTTTACCGTTCGAGCTTACTATGAACATCAACATTATCGGAGTGCTTATTGTAACTGCTCTTGCGCTAATTATTTTCGGTGGTGTTAAAAGGATTGGCCATGTTGCCCAGGTGGTTGTTCCATTTATGGCTATTGCTTACATCCTTATGGCACTTGTTATTATAGCTTTAAACATCAGCGAAGTTCCTGCTGTATTAATGCTAATCGTTAAATCGGCATTTGGTGCCGAACAAGCATTTGGAGGCATAATAGGTATGGCCATTTTGCTCGGTGTAAAAAGAGGTATTTACTCCAATGAAGCTGGACAGGGTACTGCTCCGCATCCAGCAGCAGCTGCTGAGGTTTCGCATCCTGTTAAACAAGGATTGGTTCAATCCTTTTCGGTATACGTTGATACACTTTTTATTTGCACAGCAACAGCATTAATGATCTTGTTTACAGGCACCTATAATGTAATAAATCCTGATGGCGTTTACCTGATTGAAAATCTAAAAGGAGTTAATTACGGCCCTGAATATACACAGTATGCGGTTGAGTCTGTTTTCCCAGGCATTGGCAAAGCATTTGTTGCTATTTCTTTACTCTTCTTTGCCTTTACAACATTGATGGCATACTACTATATGGCAGAAACAAACGTTACTTATCTCAGCACAAAAAGAAATCACAAATTATTAATTAATATCCTAAGAATTGTTACCATCATTACTATTTACTATGCTACAACCATCACAGCTGGTGCTGTCTGGATGCTGGGTGATATCGGTGTTGGCATAATGGCATTTCTTAACATTATCGCTATTCTCTTCTTGCAGAAGCCAGCTCTTAAAGCGCTCAAAGATTACGATAAACAAAAGAAAGAAGGGAAGGATCCCGTTTTTAATCCAAAGGAGATTGGAATAAAAAATGCATCTTTCTGGGAAGACAGAAATGAATAATTGAAAAATATTAACTAAGAATAGGAATATTTGATGGGAATCATAATATTTTAAAGTAAGTTTACTACTTAATAAAAGATTCTACTGACTGTTAATTTTATAACCCAACCTGTATGAGAAAGTTATTGATCCTCATTTTGGGCCTCATGTTACCTGCCTATTTATTTTCACAGGATATTCAATGGGCTTCAAAGATTATTGAATATTCCTCAGAATTAACCCCAATTCAATACTCGGCTGAACAAGTATTGGGGAAGCCAACAGTACTACCTGCAGCAGGAGAAAGCCCCACAGCCTGGACACCTGACAGACCCAACAAAATCGAGTTCTTGAAAGTTGGTTTTGATAATCCAATAAAGATTAAGCAAGTTGTTATTGCTGAATCCTATAATCCTACAGCTGTCAGTGCTGTCTATATTTATGATACATCCGGGAAAGAATATCCTATTGGGAGTTTTGCCCCTAGAACCATCCCGTTAAAAGGAAGGTTAGTTAGTATTATAATTGAAGAAACAGCTTTTGAAGTAGCTAGTGTGAAAGTTGAATTTGATGGTGCCACTGTTCCTGAATATTACAGTATTGATGCCATTGGAATTTCTGCTTCTCCCAGGCCTATGGATGTAGAAGTTGAACTTATGGACAATCTTAATACCAATCTGCTTGCAGAAAGGTTAAATGATAATGTTAACAGCCCATACAAAGAATACAAGCCCCTGTTAGCTCCAGATGGACAAACATTGTATTTCAGCAGGAAAAACCACCCGGGTAATATGGGAGGTATAGAAGATGATGAAGATATCTGGTTTTCAGAAATGGATTCTACGGGAGAATGGATGGAAGCTGTAAATGCCGGACCCGTCCTTAACAATGAGGAACCTAATTTTGTAAGTGGCATTACCCCCGATGGTAATACAGTAGTGCTTCTACTGGGTAATCGATACGAGAAAAAAGGAAAGATGGCCGCAGGAGTATCTATCAGCACCAAAGAAGGTGAGGATTGGACTCAACCCTATAATCTGGATATTGATAATGATTATAACTATCATGATAAGGCTAATTATTTCTTAACCAACAACAGGCAGGTTCTTATTCTGGCAGTTGAAAGAGATGATACTCAAGGGGATCGTGACTTTTATGTAAGTTTCTTCAAGGAAGATTCTACATGGACTGAACCATTAAATATGGGTGATGTGTTAAACTCTGTGGGAGATGAATCTTCCCCATTCCTGGCTGCTGATGATGAGACTTTCTATTTCTCAACTAATGGCCGTGGCGGGTATGGCAGCTATGATATTTATGTTTCTAAAAGGTTGGATGACACCTGGACCAAGTGGTCAGAACCACAAAACATGGGATCGGATATCAATTCTGACCGTGATGATCTGTTCTTTAATATACCTATCACAGGTAATTATGCTTATTATACAAAATCTATTAGTGATGATGATGCTGATATCTATCGAGTAGAAATGCCTCTTAAGGTTATGCCTAGCGAAGTTATTGTTGTAAAAGGTAAACTTCTTAACAAAGAAACAGGGGAGCCTCTTGAAGCTAAGATTATGTATGAAAAACTTCCTGAGGGCGTAACAGCTGGTATTACCAAATCACATAAGGAAACAGGTGAATATGAAATTGTTTTACCTAAAGGCAACCTATATGGATTCAGAGCAGAAGCAGAAGGTTACCTGCCGGTGTCTGAAAACATTGACCTGAGTGGTGAAACACCTGAAAATGATGAACTTCAGAGAGACCTGTTATTAGCTCCAATTGAAAAACAAGTAACTATTACATTAAACAATATATTCTTCGCTTTCGATCAGGTAAGCCTTCTGGCAGAATCAATGCCGGAATTAAACAGGTTGACAAAATTCATGAATGAATATCCCTCTGTAAAGGTTTCAATTACCGGGCATACGGATAATACAGGCCCCGAAGAATACAATATGGACTTATCAAAACGAAGGGCAGAAGCTGTTGCCAAGTACCTTATTGGCAAGGAAATTGATAAATCCAGGATAATCATTGAATTCTTTGGAGAGAGCAAACCAATAGTATCAAATGATACAAAGGTTAGTAGAAGGAAGAACAGACGAGTTGAGTTTACAATCATTGAAAAATAATTGTCATGAGGAAATTTAGGTTTTTAACAATACTATTAAGCACAGTTCTGCTAAGTACGCATGGGGCTTTTGCCCAAACTGATAGCCTTATTACATTCACTGGTACATTAATAAACACCATAACCCAGGAGCCTGTTCCGGATATGAGGGTTAGCTATAAAATGCTTCCTTATGAATCAGAAATGGGTGACCTGAGAACCAATAGTGAAGGAAAATTTACTGCCTATTTCAGGGCTTCATCACAATATTCATTGCTGATTGAAAATGAAGGTTTTATTAAAATTTCTGAAATAATCAATCCTATGGAAGGTGCTACTGCCGATCTCATTGTAAACAGGACCTTTAATTTACATGAAGGAGGAGTTGGCTCTGTATTAAAACTTGAGCATCTTCAATTTGCTCGGGGAGAGGCAACCATCCTTGAATCTTCTGATGAAGAATTAAACAGGCTTGCTACAATGCTTAAGGAAACACCTAACCTGGCAATACGACTGGAAGGACATACAGATTATGTGGGAAACCCAACTGCCAACCTCAATCTTTCTCAGCTTAGGGTAGATGCCGTTAAGAAATACCTTACTGATAAGGGTATAGACCCTGAAAGAATAGAAACCAAAGCTTTTGGTGGAACACAACCTCTTGTCAGGTCAACTGTATCTAATGAAAGAGCGCCAAACAGGCGTGTGGAAGTTCGGATAATTAGTGATAATCGTTAATCCTGACTAAGTATATTAACCAGGTAAGCTGGTGAATAATTAATAGGTTTTAAAGTTTTATTATCTGACAGACGATAAATTAGATATTTATCGTCTGTCTTTTTATAATAGGCTTCTTCTCCTTTTAAAGCATAGAATTCTACTGTTTCCTGGGCTTCTACTCTGGAATTGCATGCTTTACTCATATTTGATCGATGTACTTCCTCGAAAAGTTCAGCAAATTTCTCTCCCATGCCAAACTCAAGAACCGCACCTGATAACACATATTGAATATCACACAAGGCATCGGCAACCTCAACAATATCATTATCTTCAATTGCTTTCTTCAATTCATTAAGCTCTTCCTGTAGTAAATCAATGCGCAAGTCGCAACGCATACGATCGGGAATAATGGGGGTTTTTAAGTTAGGGTTATCAAATACCTCATGAAAC
>JBDLIU010000213.1:0-7830 GCA_039714715.1 Bacteroidota bacterium | reverse complement strand
AAGTTGTATTTTCAAATTCTTCAATTACTTCTTCGCCAAGTTTTTTAGATCTGCAAAGTATAATTATTTCATGAATTTGGTTATCGATTCCGGCTAAGATTTTCACCAGTCCTTTCCCCATTCCATTTGTGCCGCCTGTTACTAATATTTTCATTTTTTCAACACTTTTAGATTTGATAGGTAATTAATAATCTACACCCCTAAATTGGATGTTTTAAAGTTTTCTGCCACATAACGAGTGTATAACAACACCTTTCAATTTTCAACTATTGTATTTGAGAATTGGTGGCCTCTATCTCACAACCACAAGCTTTTTGTTCTCAACCCCATCTCCTCTGTAAACATTCACAAAATAGATCCCCTCAGGATATTCACCCAAGCCAATCGTAACCACCGCATGATTATATTCCTTATCGAAAAGCAAGGCTCCTTCATTGTCAAACAACTGTAACCTCCTAATAAGCTTCCCAGATTTAACGGTCAGATGATCACTGGCAGGATTGGGATAAATAGTAAGCTGATCGTCTACCTTTGAAGTTGTTACCTCATGCACCTGAGTAGTTAAGAAATCCAGGATGTAAACCTTGTCAGGTCCCGGGCTGGGGATAATGCATTTCTGGCTGGCAAAATCAACATGCATGGGGCGTGTGGGTTCTCCCAGGAAGTATTCCGTGCCATCATGATATATTGAGCTGAATGTGTTTACGATGGGTTTACCCTGGGGGTCAATGCATATCTGAAGCTGACTGCTATTAGGATTGTAATTAATCGTTTCTTCTACTGTGCCTGTTGTTGGCTCCACAACCCATATGTCGCTCCTCCTGGCAATATAGAATTTTCCGTCTACCTGATTATAATCCACTGACATCCCGCCTATGCCATCCCCGGCATATACAGTATTCTCCAGGTAGGAGTTTTCTCCATCCAGGTAAACAATATCGAAATATGGAACAGTATACCAATATGCTATACATAAACGTTTACTATCTTCGGTGAATGCCATGTCGAACATATAATCGCCGATTAATGATACATTGCTTACCACTTCCAGCGTCTCTGTATCAATTATAATGGCTGTGTGATCCTCACTCATTACTATATATTTTCCATCGGGGCTGATCTCCGGCCTGTATATGTATTCCCAGTTCAGATACAATGCTGATCCGTCCAGAATTAGTAAGGTTTTTACAATTTTGCTGTCTGCTCCATCCAGCTTTATCTTTATCATTTTCTCATCCCACCGGCTGAATGCATATGCATATTGCTGATCCGGTGAGGGAATTATCAGGTAAGCATCTGTAAGGTTAAACTGCTTTATCACACTTAATGAAGGAATATCAAACAATAAGAGATACGGGTAGTCTTTTCCTCCCATTAAAAGATGATCGTCAGTTACCTGTTTTACAGAGCTTATCCCTTCTATATCCAGGATTGTATCGGCCTCATAGGTGTTCACATCTATAATACTGATACTTCCTGAAAGCGGATTTGCAGTTATGAGCTTTTCATACTTGCTGTTCCATACAGCAGTTTCAGTCAGGTCTGCTTCGGGCTGTTCTCCACAAATAGTGCTTTCACTTATTATAAGATTAGTGGGGTCGTCAAAGTTAAAAACATTTACGTTTTCATTTTTCTTGATACTGGTATAATAACGGTTGGCCATAAAATCGCCCCAGGCAAATTCATATGAAACAGGTGAGGGAGCTATCACCGTATATTTATAATAAACATCCGATGGAAAAATGCTATGGAAATATGTATAATCCTCCAGTTCAAAATCAAATATCCTGTGTTCACCAGCCATTGATACTACAAATCTTTTATCAAAGGATTGTATTACATTTATCTGGAATATACTATTAATTCCCTGTTCAATGACCTTATAGTCATTCGTTTCAAAATCAATCAAAACTGCTATACCATCAAAATCTAAATTTAGCAGCTCCAGGAACATTTTTGTACCACTATAATTTACTGCAAGATTATCCTGCCACATATAGGCTCCAAGCATGGGATGAGGATTGGGTATCCCTATAAAATCCAGAACATTGTGTGTATAAGAATCAATCTTGTAAAAGAACAAGGAATCTGAAGATAATGATTGAGCAAATAAGGTGTCTTTAGTAACAGAAGTGGTCAGGTTAGCAACATTTTCTCCAGGCCAGTCAAAAGTCTTGATCAAATCGCCTGAGATGGCGTCAATAATAAGTACCTGCAGTCCCGGACTTTTCAGGCAGGCAATATATTGATCGTTGCCGATCAACTCAAAACGTGATGTAGTAAATACTCTACGGCCGATATTACCATCTGCAACAACCATTTCAATGAAAGGCCAATCGCTTTCCCAAAGTCTATTATGTGCGCTTAGCCCGTAAGCGGCCATAGGAGACGATTCATAATGCCCTGCCAAGTCAAAGCCAATGTATATGATATCTTCGTTCTGGTTTACCTCTATAACACTTGGGTGGGAGTCAACATTAAAATGATCTTCAATAGAATAATCATCCAGGTTGATCACATAAATGTCATCGGAATAATAACAGGCAACATATACTCGGTTGTCGCTCACAAAAAGATCCTCGGGTCCTTTTCCAACATTTATATCTGCGATGACACTCAGGTCTCCGGCATCATAAACAACTACATTATTGCTGTGATGATAGATCATTATTATCCTGGAACCGTCATTGGAATATTTTACCTTATAAGGCAGGTCTGCTTCCGGAAGAAGCCCGGGTTCAACAGAATCCATCGGAGCATTTCGAAGATTATTATTTCCTGAAAGATTTCTCTCAAAAAAGCTTCTTGGGGAAAACTTGTATTTATCTCCAAAGGAAATATATTCAGGAATTTCTCCCTTAAAATGATGTATATAAGTTGTATCAGGAAGGGTCATAAAAAAATATGACGGCTGACCGGTTTCGTCATTCATTAGGCTGATCTGCTGAGCAGTAGCATAAGTTGAACATAAAACAAAGATCAATGTAAGTTGCAAAAGTGTTTTCATAATAAATATTTTAAGGTTGTATTTTGAGATCCATAATAACATCTGTCGATACCCAGAAGAAATCCTGTCCGGGGGTATGACGCATGAAAAATAGATATTTACCATCGGGAGAAACAATAGGAAAGCGCTCTCTTAATTCAGTATTTATATCCGATCCTAAATTGATCGGATAGCCCCAATTCTTCTCTTCAGTCTTGAAACTGACATATAAATCGATGTCTCCAAAACCACTTTCATGCCTGGCAGCAAAAATTATATAGTCTTCCAAGGGAGAAACATAAATATTCCAGGCTGGTCGAAAATCCTTATAAAAAGCAATGGTATCCAAAAATGTGAATTTTCCTTCTTCGTAAGCGAACTTTAGAATTTTTCCTCCTTCGTTTTTATAAGCATGTCCGTTGCGGGTAAATACAGGACTGTAGTTATAGCTTTCTGAGCTATAGGGCTGACCAACATCGGTAGGTTTTTTTATCCATTTCCCATTCTCTTTTTCGACATAATAGCACCTTTTTGGAGATGACACCCACGGACTTTTCACCTGGTAAAAGAATAGCTTTTTACCATCAGGAGAGAAACTGGGTCCACCGTTAAGGCCATGCGGATTATTCTTCGTGAATTCAGCTCTCTTGGGTTTTGTCCAAACTCCATTTTCATACTTTGAATAGAACATTTGCTCTGTGTTTCTTTCACCATCTTCTGTTTTGTATTCTGCTGTCCAGGCCGACCAGAATATTTCATCTCCCGATGGCGAAATGGCCACCTGGCAATGTTCGGCCCAGGTGCTATCCGAAACAATACCGGGGGCAAATACTTCGGGGATTAAACCCGGAGGTGTTAGTCCGAAATAGGCATCTTGCGAATCCAGAAAATTCTTTTCTGTTTGAGTGCAGCTGATACAAATTAATCCTAAGAGGAATGGAAATAATAATTTTTTCATTTATCAGAGTCTTTTTTCAAGTATCATTCAACATCTTTTAGTGGTGCAGAAATTATTGTGGTGTCTCTTTTTATATATCCATCCTGAAATTGCTGTAAAACTTTGACAATTTCTATTTCATCTGTCTGTTCAGCTCTATTTGTTTGCGAAAATGATATTGTGCTAAATATCAGCAATATAAACAGAACAAGAATTGCATTTCTCGTTTTCATATCATTTTGATTTTATTGATTTTTTCTATATTTATCTATGATCCTAGCATCCACCCAATAAATATCATTTCTACCCGTTGCTGGATATTTATATGAATCTATAAATTCATCTTTAATCTTTTGATAGGTCCATTTTTCGCCCGACTTTTCTTTTGCTTTAATATATCTTGATGTAAAGAAGAAATACTTTCCATCGGGATCAAGCATCGGACACAATTCACTCCCCGTCATATTAATCTCTTTGCCCATATTTTGAGGAATACTCCATTCACCCTTGCTGTTGAATGTAATATATAAACCACTTCCAGTGGCTCTTCCATAAGTTCTGAAGATCATATAATCTTCATCGGGTGAAATAAAAATATCTCCTTCCCAGTATTTGTTGATCGTTTCACTTAATTTAACGCATGGTTCAAAACTACTTCCATTGCTTTTGGCGTAATAGATATCCCGGTTATTACCTCCCCCTCTCCCCGATGAGAAGTATAAAGTTCCTTCTTTTGTCATACTGGGATAAATATCATCCTTGTCTGAATTTATGTTCGAATCTAAGTGTTCTGGATTAGCCCATTCCCCATTGATTTTTTCCACACGCCAGATATCCCAATCTGTTTTGGGTGTTTGCAGGCTGTCGATGGGACGTTTGGATACAAAATACAAATACTTCCCATCAGCAGTGATAAAGGGATCTGCTTCGGAGTATACGCCAGAAAAACTCGCTACCTCAGGTGCTGACCATTGCTGCCCATTGTATGTCATGGACATGATCACAAAATTATTACCTGGCATAACCACTGAGAATAAAAATTCTGTGTAGTCGGGAGAAAAACAAGCATTTATTTCTGACATTCCAGTAGACACAATATTGGGAGCAAATATTTCCGGGCTAAGTCCCGGCTCGGTTTGCCCTAAATATTTTCCGCTTAATTCCGGGAAACTACCTTTGTCATTTTCTAATTGCTTTGTAGTACATCCAAATGCTATAATCAGCAATAATATAAAAAAATATTTCTTCATTATGGTGGTTATTAGTTGTCTGATATTTTCTGTGTTATTCTAATCTTCCATCAAAAACTCAAGCGAAGTATCGAGGTAATATGACCAGTTTTCAGGAAATCCGTGTCCTTCCTCAGGGAATACAACAAAACGATTTGTTATTCCATAATTATCCATTTCATATCCAAGTTTTTTTTGTTGTTGAATGGCCCAATCGTTCTCACCACAGAGTAAGGCAACCTTTAAGCCGCGTTCGGCAGATTTAATGAACATTGTACTGTCTGTATCCCTTGGGTAAACTGCAAACGATAGGAGTAATCCGGAGGCTGGAATAGCATGATTAAGCCCGAGAATCAACGCGCGATATCCTCCCGCTGAAGGACCGCCAAGAATAACCCGGGTTGTATCCACCGAATATTTTGAAATGATGTCCTCATAGCCTTGCCTGATTTTTGATTGCCATTCCTGCATTACAAAACTTCTTAATCCACTCGCCCTTACTTTGCTTCCCTGAAAATAGGCCACAATAAATTCACTTTTTAGTTTTGATGAAATGTAATTGTATTGTATACCGGCGATACTTCCAATTCCGCCATGCATGATCAGCATGAGTGGATAATTGTTTGTTTTATCATAATTATCAGGCAGCTGAACCATAAACTCAGCTTTTGAAGTTTTGCTTGCTTCATCAATGAATGCCTGGTTTTTTTCCAGAAAAGCCGCGTATCCATCCAGTTTTTCCAATTCTGTGGTATATGATGGAAAGGCCCTGTCGCCACTTCTTATATAATAAAACATACCTTCCTGCTGACCCAGCTTAAGGATGTCGAAACACTTGTTATATTGTTTTAGGTTTGCATAATGAATGGATAATTCCCAAAATATTAAATCGAATCTGATACTTGTATCCTTAAACTTTTCAAGCGCTTTCAGGCTTAAATCAATGGATTTTTTATCATCAGCCGAATTAATTTCTTTTAGCGTTTGCTTGAGTTCAATAAATTCAGGATCTAAAGCTTTAAAGTCTAATTCCATCGTTTCCTGTCCATAGATTACCAGTGTATTTATAGCGATAATGGCAAGAAGTAAAATTGTTTTTAATCTTTTCATAGGGGTAATAATTTGCGAAATTATCAGATGGTTTAGTTTATTATGTTTTCATCAATTAACCAATAGGTATAATTCAGAACTTTATCATATTCGTTAATTAAGTCTCGATATGCAGGCACCACTTTAAAATCCGGAATAACACCTCTACCGTCATCATATCCTGCAGGGCGAACAGTGTATTGGGTTGAATTCTGAATATTAATCTTCGTATTAGGTAATTCAAATAACATTATACAACCATAATCTGTTGGATTATCCGAAGTTTCATTGCCAACAATATATCCTATATCATTGTCTTTAATGATAACCGAAAATCCTGTTCCTCCAGAGAAAGTTTCGTCACTGGTAAGAACATATAAGATCCCATCAAATCTATATTCATTCTCTTCAGGAGTTGTTATTTCTTCTGGAAATGTAGTTAATGTGCCAGCAGGCTTTTCCAGAAAACAATTAGCCAGTTCTATAAAATCAGATGAATTACCTTCTGCTTTTCGGGCTTGTTCAATGGCATTTACAAAAATTGGATGGGTAGTGTAGCATTTTTTTGTTGCTTCGCTTGTCTTTACTTCAGATCCAGCAGTGCTTATATAAGGTTGGTCGGTTAGGTATTCTACTAAAGTTCCTATAAGATTACCATTTCCACCATGATTAGCTCTTACGTCTATAATCAGGTTGTTTATGCCATTTTGTTTTATGTCCTTGAATGAACTTTTCAAAAGACTATCATACCTGTCAAATTGGAACTCAAATGTATTAATTTCCATAACAGCTAAACTTCTGTCTTTCTCAATGCGATACTCAAAATCTTTATTATAACGGGGCTTCTTATCGCGAACAATAAGTTCTTTTTTTACTCCTTCAATGGTTGTTGTTTTGATACTATCGCTATTGGGAAGGATATAGCTAATTGTAAAATTCTCGCTAAAACCATATTCTAACCATAATAATTTAGACCAGTGATAAGCCAGTGTTTTAGCTATATACCCGTTGGGTCGAACTCTTAAATATGGTGTGAAATCCTCAATAATCTTAGATACAGGAATTTTGTTTATTGCAATTATCTCAGTTCCTCTGGTTAGCTCTTGATTTAAAGAATAGTTTTGGTCTATATAAACATGGTCAGAAAAATAGATTATTTTTAAAGGAAAGCTCAAGCCTCCTTCATTCTTGAAATCACCAAATCCTGCATCTCCAAAAACCATTGTGTGACCCTGTTTTATAAGTGCAATTGTTTTGTAAAGAACTTTATAAAATTCAGATTTTGACATTGGCTTACTTATTGAGTTCCTCAATTCATCGGTTCTTTTTATAAACTCATCCTTAGGAATATAAGCATACAAATTAGGGTGGGTTTCTTCTAGTGTTTTAAGCATAAAATCAAAGTCCTCTATAAGTTCTGCAGTGCTTAAAAGTTCACTTGTACGTTCTTCCTGTCCTGATGATATTTTAAAGGAAACGCTTAGGATTATAATTATTAAAACTGCATTTTTATACATGATTTTCTTTATTCATTAAACACTACAATAAATAATTAATATTTTATAATTTGATTTAATTCAATTTTTACT
>JBDLIU010000212.1:0-7838 GCA_039714715.1 Bacteroidota bacterium | reverse complement strand
AAACGTGGTAACCATCACGGTGAGTATCAAAATTGATGGACGTGCTTGATTTTGAAGTAATTAGGACTTGTAATAGAATCCTAATGCATATTTCGGGTTTAATTACTCTTCCAGAAGAATGGCGTGAAAAGTATCATCACGGTAAATAATTCAAGACGTCCTAATAACATAAGGAAGGTTAAGATCCACTTACCAACGGAAGGTATGTGAGAAAAGTTATCAACCGGCCCAACAGAACCTACACCTGGTCCGATATTACCCAGACTTGTAGCTACAGATCCAAGGGCACTTTTAAAATCAAGGCCAACCCAGGCCATCATGATAGATCCCAGAGAGAATATCAGGAAGTATATAATGATAAAGGCCAGCACATTATAAGTGATGCTCCTGTCAACAGCTGTTTGGTTAAACCTTACTGGAATAATGGCAGAAGGGTGTAACTGTCTCTTCATTTCGAGGAAGCTATTCTTAAAAAGAATAATATGGCGCACAATTTTGATTCCTCCGGCTGTGCTTCCTGCTGAGCCTCCAATAAACATCAATGCAAAAAAGGCCATTGTAATAAGAGGTGTCCAGGAGGTATAATCTTCACTAACGAAACCTGTTGTAGTTACAATAGACACCACCTGGAAAAGAGTTTCCCTAAAGGAGAGTTCAAAAGGTTGGTCACTGGAAAAATGAACAAAACCTGTGATAAGAACAGTGGCAAGCAAAAGAAATCCTACGTAAGTAACAAACTCTTCATTTGAGAATACTTTCTTAAACTGTCTTTTTAGCATGAAGTAGGTGAGTGTAAAACTGGTTCCTGCCAAAAACATAAACAGAGTAATTGTATATTGGATATAAGCTGATGAATAATGGGCTATACTGCTGTTTTTAGGAGAGAAACCTCCTGTTGCCATGGTGGTAAGGCTATGATTTATAGCTTCGAAGAAATTCATTCCACCAAACATTAACAAAATAGCCTCGAGAGCGGTTAAGCCAACATAGATTATCCATAACCTTTTGGCGGTATCCTTTATCCTTGGCTTAAGTTTATCTGGGGTAATACCTGGGGCTTCTGCAACAAAGAGCTGCATGCCACCGATACCAAGCATTGGCAATATAGCAACGGCAAGCACTATAATTCCCATTCCTCCCATCCATTGCGTAAGGCTTCTCCATACTAAAATTCCTTTAGGCAGGGCTTCAATATCAGTAAGAATTGATGCACCTGTAGTTGTGTAACCCGACATGGTTTCAAAAAAAGCATTTGTCAGGTCGGGGATTGTTCCACTCAGAATGTAAGGGAGGGTGCCAAAAAATGACATTATTACCCAGCCGAGTGTTACTACAATATATCCATCGCGTCTTTTTAACTCTCTGTCGGCACTCTTTCTGGGTAATAGCCAAACAGGTAATCCTGCTAGAATAGTAATCGTTGAGGCGAGCACAATTGGCTTCAAGTCTTCACCATAATATAGTGTGAAAGGGAGCGCTAATAGCATAAACAGCCCGTTGATGGTAAGCAAGAGGCCGAGAATGCTTAAGATTACTTTGAAATTAAATCGGCTCATGAAAAATACTCTTCTACCTGTTGGATAGCATCTGGCCTGCATAAAATTACGGCACGGTCACTTGGCCGGAACTGAAAATCACCTGTTGGGATTATGGCTTGGCCATGCCTTATCACCCCCCCCACAACAACTGAATCGGGCAGGTTAAGCTCACGTAGTGTGTCTTCGGTAATTTTAGATTCTGCTTTAACAATAAACTCCAATACTTCGGCATCAACACCATGTATGGATGTCAGGTTTACAATATCACCTTTCCTGATGTACCTGAAAATAAAGTTCGCAGCAATAAGCTTTTTGTTGATCATCGTATCTACCCCGATATTTTGTGACAGGCGTATATAATCAACATTTTCTACCAGTGCAATGGTTTTTTTTACATTATTATCCTTGGCTACCAGGCATGAAATAATATTGGTTTCGGAGTTCCCGGTTACTGCAATGAATGCATCAGTTTCTGAAATGCCCTCCTCCTGCAAAAGTTCAACATCACGGCCATCGCCATTGATTACCATTACATTGGGTAACTCATCTGCCAGTTTAAAGCATTTCTCCTTATCCTGTTCGATTAGTTTAACTTTATACCTTTTGCTTAGCCTGCGCGCTGCATGTATTCCTACCAGGGAACCACCGAGCACCATTACTCTTTTCAGCCCTTTACGTTTTTCTTTTGAGGCCATACTCAGGATTCTTTCAACCCCTTCCGGTAAGGCTACAAAATAGGCATGATCATCGGCTGTGTATTTAGTGTACCCATGAGGGATGATCGTTTCATTACCATGCAAGATGGCAACTGTGTTAAAATTATGAGAGCTGTGCATTCTGGCAGCTTCAACCAGAGTTTTCCCCTCGAAAGTGCTATTTTTATTGATATTAACGCCAATCATCGACAATAATCCATTCCCAAAATCAAACGAGTCTGTGATGGCTGTATCGCGTAATAATCGTTTAATCTCTCGGGCTGCGAGCGATTCAGGAGAAATAATTTCATCAATACCCAGATCATAAAGGTTGAGTTTATCTTTTCGGAAAAGAAACTCAGTGTTTTGCACTCGGGCTACCGTTCGCTTTACTCCCAGGTGTTTAGCAATGATTGAAGTAGAAATATTAGTTGATTCAGATTCGGTTACTGCAATAAGTAATTCAGTCCTATTGATCTCAGCTTTTTCGAGAATTTCGTATGAAGTAGAACTTCCTTTTACGGTAATAACATCAAGGTGTTTGGCAGCATGCGATAATTTGTCAGTGTCAAGATCAATAAGTGTTATTTCATGATCTTCCAACGCTAAAAGTTTGGTTAGGTGGAAACCGACCTCACCCGCACCTGCAATGATTACTTTCATAGAAAAAGTGTGTTAAACAAATATAGATTGAATACCCTTAAGCCCAAAGCACAAAAAACAAAACCCAAACCACAATTCTCAAAAAAATAAATCATAAAATGACATATTATAACTTAGATCCTTGTGCTCCTGCCTCCGGACTTCCAACTACCTCACTTCAATCTTAATTCCAACTCATCCAATTGGTCACCACTAATGGGTGAAGGCGTGTCTATCATTACGTCCCTTCCGGAGTTATTTTTTGGGAAAGCGATATAATCACGAATAGAATCTGCTCCTCCAAATAATGAACAAAGTCTGTCAAATCCAAATGCAATACCTCCATGAGGTGGTGCTCCATATTCAAATGCCTGCATCAGGAATCCAAATTGAGCTTTTGCTTCTTCTTCAGAGAAACCAAGGTGCTTAAACATTAAGCTCTGCGTTTCACGATCATGGATTCTGATAGAACCACCGCCAACTTCTACACCATTAATAACCATATCATAAGCATTAGCTCTGACCTTACCTGGATCTGTATCAAGTAAAGCAATGTCTTCTTTCTTAGGAGATGTAAATGGATGGTGCATGGCATGATAGCGGCCTGATTCATCATCCCACTCCAATAGAGGGAAATCTGTTACCCACAACACTTTAAAAGTATTGGGGTCCATGAGTTCGAGTTCTGCACCCATTTTCAATCTAAGCTCATTCAGCGCATTGCGGGTTGCATCAGCCTCACCACTTAATACAAGAACCAAATCGCCAGGGTTGGCATTAAATTTATCTGCTATTGCTTGTAGATCATCCTGGGTGTAGAATTTATCAACAGACGATTTAAAACTACCGTCTTCGTTAAACTTTATGTAAACCAGACCTTTCGCACCAACCTGAGGGCGCTTTACATAATCAGTAAGTGCATCAAGTTGCTTACGGGAATAATTGGCAGCCCCTTCGGCATTAATACCTGCTACAAGCTCTGCACTGTCGAATACATTAAATCCTTTGCCCTGCGTTACATCATTCAGCTCAACGAATGTCATACCAAACCTGGTATCTGGCTTGTCAGAGCCGTAAAGTCTGATGGCATCATCGTAGTTCATCACAGGAACTTCGTCAATTTCTATTCCTTTTACTTCCTTGAAAAGATTCTTGATCAACCCTTCGAAAGCATGTTGAATATCTTCCAGGTCTACAAATGACATCTCACAGTCAATTTGAGTAAACTCGGGCTGTCGGTCGGCCCTAAGATCTTCATCTCTGAAGCACTTTACCAACTGAAAGTACTTATCAATACCTCCAACCATTAACAATTGTTTAAAGGTTTGAGGTGATTGCGGTAAAGCATAGAACTCACCGGGATTCATCCTTGAGGGCACCACAAAGTCTCTTGCACCTTCAGGAGTTGATTTAATAAGCATAGGTGTTTCTACTTCCATGAAACCCTCGCTACTCATATATTTTCTGGTTACCTGAAGCATCTCATGTCGAAGTTGCAGTGCTTCTCTTACCGGATTTCTTCGAATGTCCAGATAGCGATACTTCATTCTGAGGTCTTCACCTCCATCTGTTTCGTCTTCTATCAGGAATGGGGGAACTTTTGAATTATTCAGCACCTCAAGGCTTTCAACAAAGATCTCAATTTCACCGGTTGGCATTTTATCATTCTTAGCATATCGCTCAACCACTTTGCCCGTAGCTTTAAGAACGAATTCCCTGCCAACTTTCTTTGCCTGAGCAATTAATTCGGGCGATGATTTACCCTCTTCAAATGCCAGCTGTGTTAACCCGTATCGATCGCGTAAGTCGATCCATACCATACCACCTTTATCCCTGAGTCTTTGTACCCAGCCACTAAGAATAACTTCCTTTCCCTGGTCGCTTATTCTTAGCTCACCGCAATTATTTGTTCTGTACATCCGTATTGTGTTAAAAACGACTGCAAAGGTAGTAATTATAGGATGTTTAAATAAAAACTTTGTCTTTTTCGAGAGGCTAATGTTTAATAATCAATTTAGTAGCTTTGTCAGGCAATAACATTAAGACTATGCGAATACTTATTCTTATTTCAATTCTTACTTTTTCATTAAGTGCAAATGCACAGAAGTTTGTAAAACACAAGGTAACTGAAAATATCAAGCTTAAATTACCTCAAGAGTTTGTTCTTATGACAGACGAAGACAAGGAACAACGATATCAAAGTGCAAGAATCCCAATCGCATTATTTACTGACAACGATCGTCTTGCGGAGTTTGGGATAAACAGATCTTATTCTGTTTGGCAGGAAGGAGACATGAAAATGCTCAAGGAATTTTACCAAGCGTCAATTGTGGAGCTTTTTGATAAAGTAGAGTTTATTGACCAGGGAATCAAAACGATTAATAAACGTGATTATGTCTTTTTTGAGTTTGAGTCAGTTGTTTATCCTGAGAATAAATTCCAAAGAAATATTACAAAGTATACTTATGTAATGTATACGCTGGCAGGAGGCACTACCTATGTTTTCAATTTCACTAGTGAGCTATCCGTAAAAGAAAAGTGGCAGGAATCTGCTCATAAAATTATGGAGTCAATTAAGCTTAAATAACGTGTCTTTCTCCTATGGCTCTGACGAATATTATATGCATCAGGCATTTCAGCAAGCCTTGATAGCTGAGGAGGAGAATGAAATCCCTGTTGGAGCGGTGGTTGTTTGTAATGAAAAGATAATTGCCAAAGCTTATAATCAAACAGAAAAGCTTAATGATGTTACAGCCCATGCTGAGATGCTGGCTTTGACTTCGGCATTTAATTACCTGGGGGCAAAATATTTACCGGACTGCACATTATATGTTACCCTGGAGCCCTGTGTAATGTGTGCGGGGGCAGCTTTTTGGTCGCAAATTGGCAGGGTGGTTTATGGAGCTCCTGATGAGAAGCGTGGATATTCATTAGCTGAGACGAAAAGCAATAGAAATATTCTGCACCCTAAAACCAAAGTACAACACGGAGTACTGGCTGACCAATGTGGTGCCCTGGTAAGCGATTTTTTCAAATCGATCAGAAACAAATAAATTTTCTCTATATCCCATAAAATTTAGTGATTGGTAACAATCATGTGGAAAGAGTATATTTGGATAGGCAAAAAGTATATTAACAACAAAAACTATGAAATTATGGCATTTGAATTACCACAATTACCCTATGCATACGATGCATTAGAGCCTCATATCGATGCTCGCACAATGGAGATCCATCATACTAAACACCATCAGGCTTATGTAAATAACCTGAATGCTGCCATTGAAGGTACGGAGATGGATGACAAATCTCTACAGGAGATTTTTAATATGATGGGAGATAACGCTGCTGTTAGAAATAATGGCGGTGGTGTTTATAATCATAATTTGTTCTGGGAAGTAATGTCACCCAATGGAGGAGGGCAGCCGGAAGGAGATCTGTTTGCAGCAATTAATGATGCATTTGGGTCATTTAACAACTTTCAGGAAACATTCAACAAAGCAGCCGCAACCCGATTTGGATCAGGATGGGCATGGCTTTGTGTTCATGAAGGTGGCAGAGTAGATGTTTGCTCTACACCGAACCAGGACAATCCACTCATGCCTAATACTGGTTGTGGGGGTACGCCTGTTTTAGGATTAGATGTCTGGGAACATGCATATTATCTCCATTATCAGAACAGAAGGCCTGATTATATCAGTGCTTTTTGGAATGTTATTAACTGGGAAGAGGTGGCAAGACGTTATTCAGCAGGTTAGGCAAACCATTTAAATAGTAATTAGCCGGTTCGATTAATAGCGAATCGGCTTTTTTGTTTTTATCCAGTAACTTAGAACTAAATAATAGATAAATTATGATCGAGTTACGCAGTGATACATTTACTAAACCTACTAAGCCAATGCTGGAAGCTATGATGTCAGCAGAAGTAGGTGATGATGTTTTTGGTGAAGATCCTACAGTAAATGCACTTGAAGATAAGCTGGCAGGAACGCTTGGGATGGAAGAGGGATTATTCTGTCCATCCGGAACAATGGCCAACCAGATAGGTGTTCGAGTGAATACACAGCCCCAGGATGATGTAATTTGTGATAAAAACTCTCATGTTTATTTGTATGAAGGAGGAGGTATGATGGCAAATTCCGGAGTAAGTGTGTCTCTTTTGGATGGTGATCGGGGAAGGATAACTGCAGATCAGGTTATAACTGCATTGAAACCTGATGATATTCATGCTCCGGTATCAAAGCTGGTGAGTGTTGAAAATACGATGAATAAAGGTGGAGGCAGTTATTATGACTTTGAAGAATTCAAACAAATAAGAAAAGTTGTTGATGAGCATAATCTAAATTTTCATCTGGATGGAGCAAGGTTATTTAATGCAGTCGTAGAAACAGGTGAAGATGCTAAAGCATACGGAGGTGTTTTTGATACGGTATCGATTTGCCTGTCAAAAGGCCTGGGTGCACCGATTGGCTCGGTGTTACTGGGCAGCAAGGATACAATGAAACAAGCCAGGCGTGTGCGTAAGGTGTTTGGTGGGGGCATGCGACAGGCGGGCTACCTGGCTGCTGCCGGTATTTATGCGCTGGATAACCATATTGAAAAACTGAAGGAAGATCATGAAAGAGCCAGGGCAATTGGTAAGACACTGGAAACATGTTCATTTGTTACCGATGTTATGCCTATTGATACCAATATCCTGATTTTTTCTGTTGATAATGTTGAAGACATTATGGGTAAATTAACAGCAAAAGGAATTCTTGGTATACCGTTTGGCCCAAACCAAATCAGGTTTGTTACTCACCTGGATTTTACAGATGATATGCTTGAGGAAACGGTGAAGGTGTTAAGGGAGATGTGAAATAAATTCAAAACCACCTGGCGATGGTTTCTTTTTATTGTCGCTTCTGTAAGCTCAAGCAAGCTTGGCTTCCTAATATTAAAAATAGATTAGCTACGCTGATCC
>JBDLIU010000211.1:0-7879 GCA_039714715.1 Bacteroidota bacterium | reverse complement strand
TTATTGTAAACAATGATTTTTCATTTATAAACACCTTATGAACATTTTGCAATAATAACTTCCTAAGGTATTTGCTTCCAATGCGTCAAAGATATAAGAAACATCGACAACCATCTGAAAAACCTTATCTTTGAACCGGAACTATGAGATCATTATGAATAAATCCAACTGGATAGCCATTGTAAACAGGGCCGCAGGAGGTGGAAAGACAGAGAAAGAGTGGCCACTGATCAGCGAGATACTGGGAAAAAACGGGATTCCTTATGAGCCTTACTTCACCAATCGACGGCTGCATGCATCCATCATTGCCAGAAACAAGATCAGGGAGGGATTTTCGAAAATCATTGTAGTAGGGGGCGACGGTACCATGAACGAAGTGATCAATGGCGTATTTGCCCAGGATCGGATCAATACAACCGAAGTAATGCTTGGCATGATCTCGGTGGGTACCGGAAATGACTGGGCCCGGATGTTCAACATTCCAGCCGATTATGAAGGGGCCGTGCAGACCATCAAACAACAGAAAACTTTCATCCAGGATGCCGGCCTGGTCAGTTACCGGAAAAATGAAAAAGAGTGGAAACGCTATTTCATTAATATTGCGGGTTTGGGATTTGGAGCAAGGGTGGTGGAGCGATCCAACCGCATGAAAGACAGGGGAAAGAGTGGCCCATTTCTCTATTTCTATAACATCTTTTACAGCCTGATCAGATACAAGGCTCAAAAAGCAGCCATTGAAATCGATGGAACCACATATGATCGCAAAATCTTCTCTCTGAATGTGGGCATTGGAAAATACAATGGAGGTGGTATGATCCAGGTTCCGCATGCCATTGCTGATGATGGTCTTTATAGCATTACCCTCATTAAAAAAATCGGAAAACTTAATGTATTGGCCAATATTAAACGCCTCTATAATGGCAGTATCGTGACACACTCCAAGGTGGAAACTTATATGGCCAGATCGGTTCAGATCGATGGATCCGCACGTTTGCAGATTGAAACCGATGGCGAGAACCTTGGACACGGTCCCATGAGTTTTAAGATCATTCCCCGCAGTGTGAGGGTGATTTCGGGAGGGTTAACGGCATAACCAGGGAGTCCCCTCGGATCTATTGGACGGCTGTTTTGATCTCGAACAGTTTGGGCCAGAGCTTGCCTGTGACGAATAGCCTCTCTTTGTCAGCATCCCATGCGATCCCATTCAACACATCGGTGGTCGACTTTCGATTGGTGGTTTTAAGGATCCCCTTCAGGTTGAGCCGCCCCTCCATTTTCCCTGTTTCCGGGTCGATGATCACAATCTCATCGGTATAGTAACGATTTGCCCAGATCTTTCCATTGATGTACTCCAGTTCATTCAAACTCTGAGCCGGACCCTCATTGTGATAAACCTCAATCTGGCGATTGATGGTAAACATTTCCGGATCCAGAAAATAGATAATGTTTGTCCCGTCACTCATGATTAACTCCTCCCCGTTATGGGTGAGTCCCCACCCTTCACGGTTCTGATAATATACCTTCTGGATCTCCTCGAAGGTTGATTTATCGTAGATGAATCCCACCTGGGACTTATAGGTAACCTGGTAGATCCTGTCACCAAAAACAGTGATGCCTTCCCCGAACAAGGATTGATCCAGGTTGCGTATTTTGGAGACTTCCCCCGTTTCCAGGTTCACCCTTCTCAGGGAAGAGGTTCCATAGTTGCCCGTCCCCTCGTAAAGCCATCCGTCATTGTATTGTAAACCCTGGGTATAGGCTTCAGGATCGTGTGCATATTCATTCACAATCCTGTAGCTGTAATTGACGGGAACCAGATCGGAGAGCAGGGTGATTTGCTGACTATGGTTCTCACTTTTTCCGCCGGGGAAAAACACCCTGACACGAAGTCCCTTTTTCCCGGTATTTTCACCACCTGTAGAGACTGTGAAATCAAGATCTCCCTGCATCACCTCTCCGGGTTGGGCCAAAATGGTTTGCTTCAGGTTACCGCCCAGAAAAAGCTGGACCGAATCCAGAGAGATGGTATCGGGAGTAGTGAGCTGCACATGTACCTCCTCACCCACCGTGAGGGTCAGGGGCCTGCCTGGCGCTTTCAGGAGGGAGATTCTTGAGGGTTGGGTTTTTCTTGCAGAGTTTCGTTCTGTTACTCCGTTTTTCGGGCCACAGGAGAGTACCATTGACAGGAGCAGGGAAAGGGCGATGGGGTTGGAGAGCTTCCTCATGGGTGCTGCTTTATCGCCCTCCCCTTTTCTTAAACAGCGATCGTCTCTTCCCTGAAATGGATTTGAGTTCATCCTCCAGATTGGGATTTTCATGGGGGTTGATCATCTGATATATCTCGCCCCAGGTCGGTAATCCGCCAATGTTCCTGTCATCGATAAAGATATCGGCCTCAATCTTCCTGCTTGAATAGTCCTCATCAAACTCCTCTTCAGGATAGCTGTTGTTGATGGCATAGAATTCGATTCCATTCTGTCGGCAATACTCCACAGCTTCGTCCAGTTCTTTTCCCGACCGGTAGGTCCACAGGATAAGCTGGTGCTTCTGTTTCTGAAGTGCTTTCAGGGTATCGAATGCGAAAAGAATCTCTTTCCCAATATCGGGATACCTGTGCTCAACAATGGTACCGTCAAAATCAACGGCAATTTTCAATGGGCTCTGCATCATGGACGGGGCTTGAGAATTTCGTTCAAAAATAGTAAATCCTCTTAAAAGAGATCATTCACTGATAGATATCTTTCTCCGGTATCGTAATTAAATGTAAGAATGGTGGAATGCAACTCCACGCGCTCCAACAATTGTGAAACCGCCGCAAGGGAGGCTCCGGAAGAGATTCCGACGAACAGGCCCTCCTCTTTGGCAGCCCTTCGGGTATATTCAAAGGCCGCCGTTTTCTCCACAGTTAACACGCCATCCAGCAAGGTTGTGTCGAGGTTGCCGGGAATAAATCCTGCGCCGATGCCCATGATCCCATGCTGTCCGGGCTCCCCTCCTCCGATCACCGGAGAGTCGGCCGGCTCCACAGCATATACCTGAATTTCAGGCATCTCCTGCTTTAGAATTCTTGCCACCCCTGAAATGTGGCCCCCGGTACCCACTCCGGTCACCAGGTAATCCACTCCACCGGGAAAATCATCCAGAATCTCCCGGGCTGTGGTAACTTCATGAATGGAAGGATTGGAGGGATTGTCGAACTGGGAAGGGATCCAGGCATTGTCCAGTTCAATGGCCAGCTCTTCAGCCTTCTGCATGGAGCCTTTCATGCCACGCTCTCTGGGGGTGAGTACAATCTCGGCACCGTAAGCCCTCAGAATATTCCTCCGTTCAACCGACATGGATTCCGGCATCACAAGGATGATCCTGTACCCCTTTACTGCAGCCACCATGGCCAATCCAATCCCTGTGTTCCCCGATGTGGGCTCGATGATGATTGATCCTGCTTTTAAAAGACCAAGCTCTTCTGCATCCCTCACCATGGCATCAGCGATCCGGTCCTTGATGCTCCCACCAGGATTGTTCCTTTCCAGCTTCACCCACATATTCTCTGCTCCGGGAAAGAGCCTGTTCAATTTCAGATGTGGTGTGTTTCCAATGGATTGTAGTATATTTTCGTATTTCATAATGCTGCTCGTTTATTCGTTCTAACCATTTTCTAAATAACAAAGTCAATGGGCGCATCGAACTCCTTACTATCCTTCACCACCACCCGGTGATTACGGTATACCACGGAATAGGGGATGATACTTTCGGTGATCCAGGTGTTACCACCCACCACCGTATGGTGACCGATGACTGTTTTGCCACCCAGGATGGTGCTCCCGGCATAGATGACCACATGATCCTCAATGGTTGGATGGCGTTTGGTGCGGGCCATGGACTTCTCCACATTGATGGCACCCAGGGTAACCCCCTGGTAAAGTTTCACATGCTTTCCTATCTGTGCAGTCTCCCCGATGACTATCCCGGTTCCGTGGTCGATAAAGAAGGGCGATTCGATCTTTGTGGTTTTCCACTATACATACGGCAATGTGGCAATGATCGTTCTTAATTCTGATTACTTTTACGCACCGTCAATAAAAAATAACCCTTCAACAGGAGGGAATTTACACGGATATTTAATGGATAATCAATTGAAGTGGCTTGAAAAAACCTTATTACAGTTAGAAAATGATGTTACCATCGATCATATTTTTGTAACCCATCATACACCGATCTTCCCTAATGGTGGACATGTTCATGACGATATGTGGTATAATGGCAGTAATAAACCCAGACCGACAATCGCAGGGGTTCCTGTGAAAAAAGGTATTTTGGAAAGACGTGATGAATATTTAGACCTATTGATCAATAAAAGTTCAAAAGTTATTGCCACAATGACCGGTGACGAACATAATTATAACAAAGTAAAGGTCACCCCCGATGTAAACATCTATCCGGATAACTATGATTTACCCAAACTTAAACGCAGTCGTACTCTGTGGCAGATCAATAATGGATCTGCCGGTGCCCCATATTATGCACAAGATAAAAGCACACCGTGGACAAAAGCTTTATCCGGTTTTACGACACAACAAGCCTTAGTATTAGTCTATGTTGCCGGAAAAGAGGTAAGAGTAGAGGTGATGAATCCGGATACACTAGAGATGATAGATGAATATGTTTTAAGGAAATAGATAGATAGTATGAACGGAAATCTTAGAAAAAACATAATAATAGGTGCTGATGTTGAAGTAGTTCAAAAACATCATCAACGAACCGGTCAAGTGACCAAAGGTATTGTTAAACGTTTGCTGACAAACTCTTCAAACCATCCTCATGGTATAAAAGTACAATTGGAGTCGGGGGTAGTTGGGAGAGTTAAGAAAATTTCTAATGCTAAGGACTATAATTGATTTGAAATTCTATTTATAAGGAGGTTGAAGCTGGCGAAAGGCAGAATGCTCGAAGTCACCGTTGTTCTGTTGCTTTTGAGTACACAAGCTAGTTGCATTTGTACTTAAATAAGAAATACAGAACACCATCTAATCAATAAAAAATCCGTAACTTTGAGATAAGTATAAGATGCTACAGATTACTAATGTAAAAACAGTAGCAATGTATACATCAATCAAAATGAGACCTTTATTAATTTATAGCATGATGATCTCAGTGCTATGTAGCACTTTGTTTGCCCAAAACAAGGACACTAATACTTTTTCATTTGAAAATAGAAAAAACTCCGTTTACCTAGCTCATGATTTTTACTTAACCATATCAGCAAATTACGAAAGGATATTTGAGATAAATGATAAAAACAATTTGGGTTTTAGAGTTGGTCTAGGATCAAATGGAGGAGAAAAAAGTTATACTGTTATTGGAGAAGCACTATATATTTATGGTATGAAAAAACATTTTTTAGAAATAGGCATAGGTTATAACCAACCCTATTATTACAAAGATTCTGGTCCTGACAACCCTGATATTGCACTAATGGCAGGTTGGCGCTATCAAGCTAAAAAGGGTTTTTTGCTAAAAATATACCCTGAATTCTTTCCAAATTTCTTTGATGTAGAAGATGAGGCTAGTTTGGGATATGTTCCCTTTTTCATAGGGCTTGCATTAGGAAAAACTTTTTAGTATTAATTACAATTCATTATTTACTATAACTCAAAAACGAATAACATGGAAAACACAAATGAAAAAAAAGACTAGGTGATAACTTTCCTGAAATGATCGTACAAACTACGAGAGGTATTATGAAACTACCTTCTCACTATAAAGGTAAATGGTTTATTCATATAATTTTAATTTTTTTAAAAGGGTTTATTTTAATTACATATATTTACAAATCAGATCATCTAACAAAAATTATAATGAAATGTATTTAATAAAAGGTTTACAATTTTCTTTGGCCATCTTATTGTTATTAGTAGCAGACAAAGGTTTTGCTCAGAAAAAATATACAATTGCTAGTGTCGGTTATATGGGCTCTTACAATATAAAATATGCTGATCCTGATATTTCATCTGATTGTGGCTATTTATCACTAAATTTAAGTTTACCAATAGTAATTAATAAAAAAACAGCTATTGTCACCGGAATACGTGCCAATAATTGGACCGTTAACTATGAACCGGAGCAGATTTGGCCTACAAGTTTTTACTCATTGGGTTTAACCCTAGGAGTTAATCATAAATTCTCTGATAAGAACACGCTTCTTTTTGTAGTTCTTCCTAAGATGAATTCAGATTATAAGACGATTAACAACAATGCATTCCAATTAGGGTTTTTAAGTACGTATTCTATTCGAAAAAATGAAAATTTCCTCTGGAAAGTAGGAATGTACTACAATGAAGAAACCTATGGCTCTTTTGTCGTGCCGATTTTTGGCCTCGATTGGGATGTGAATAATAAATTAAACATCAAAGGCGATTTGCCCATACATGGAAAGGTCAATTACGAGCTTAACGAAGGCTTTTCTTCAGGTTTAGGCTATGTAGCTTTGGTGTCGAGTTATCGATTATCAGAATTTAATGATTCTTATACATCACGTTTTGCTATCGAACCCTTTCTTTATGCTGATGTGAAGTTGTTTAAGAATACCTATTTTAATGTAAAGGCTGGATATACTATGAGTCGAAATTATCCTATCTATGAAAAGGACGATAAGATAGACTGGCAACTGTCATTTATGAAGTTTGGAGATGATAGAGAACAACTTAATCCGGTTATTATGAATGGAGCCTTTGTCGAATTCGGACTTGCTTATAAGATTGATATTGTTGAGGATTGAGTTCAGTGATATCATTACTTTGAAACGCGTCTTCCTGAACTTGTTTCGAAATGACTCTTTCAAATTTTAAATAAGGTTGTAACAATTTCGTACCTTATTCGTCGTAATAGCAGAACGGATAAATAATCACGTTTACTAACGAACCAAACAATGAACCAACAGGCATTTTTAGATAGAGTGATGCCCTTTAAAGATAAAGTGTTTCGATTGGCAAAACGATTACTGATATCTAAAGATGAAGCAGAAGACGCCACACAAGAGTTATACTTAAAACTTTGGAAGAATAAGAACAAACTAGGGCAGTATAAAAATGTAGAGGCTTATGCTATGACGATGACAAAGAATTATTGTCTAGATCGCTTAAAATCAAAACAAGCGAGTGATTTAACCTTAGTTCATAGTAACTATAAAGAAAATAATACCGGTTTACAGAAAACGATAGAAGCACGAGACAGTGTTAACAAAGTACAGAAACTGATAGAAAAGTTACCCGAACAACAACGTTTGGTGATACAATTTAGAGATGTTGAACAATATGATTTTGACGAAATAGGGGAGATGCTCAGCATGAAACCAACAGCAATACGAGTAGCGCTTTCAAGAGCTAGAAAAACAATTAGAAAACAATTACAAGAACAACATGCATACGGACTTGGATAACATAGAGAAATTACTGGAGAAGTACTTAAATGCAGAAACTGACTTACAAGAGGAAGCCCTGTTGAAAAACTATTTTACAGGCAACAAAGTGGCACCACATTTGCAAGAGTATCAGTCGATGTTTCAGTATTTTACAGAAAGCAAATCAGAAAGGCATACTAAAGACATTCGTTTAAAAAGCAATCCTCAGAAACGTAAATGGATCAGTATGGCAGCTAGTTTGGCATTATTGATCAGTGTTTTTAGTTATGTTAAATATCAACAACATATAAAAACACAGCAAGCCTACGCCGACACACAATATGCACTTCAATTAATCGGAGTACATATGAATAAAAGTAATGATGCAATAGCACATTTAAACAAATTTGATCAAACAACAAGTAAAATATTTAAAAACGAATAGTAACCCCTAATAACACACTAAAAACAAATAAGATGAAA